>MFFN01000003.1 GCA_001777915.1 Candidatus Edwardsbacteria bacterium RifOxyA12_full_54_48
AGACCAGAAGGCCGTTGATGGCATGGATGGCCACATTGACAACATGATAACCAAACACGTCCAGGCCGCCAAGGCGATAGTTAAGGGCAAAGGAAAGATTCACCAGAGAACGGGGAATGGCCCTTAGAAGCGAGTGTGAATAGATCGAAAGCGACCTGATGCCGTGGTTCTCCACTATGGCGTGATAATCGTCCAAATGAAATGGAGCCTGCAATGAATTGCCGTAAATTAAAATTGCGGCCAAAACCGCCGCCAGCAGGCTTATTTTTTTTAAAAGATTCATTTGCCTAAATCGGAATTTTTCTGTTTTTGTTTTTTACGATACGGCTGTCGATCCTGCGCCACAGGCGAATAGCGGGATACAGCCGCAGGATCCCGGCCAGGTCCCGCAATCGGATCAGAAAGATATCCCGGTAAAGAATGGCCAGGGACCGAGCTCTGGGGATGCCGTGTGAAATTCTAATGGCGTGGCATTCTGCGGCGCTTTCTTTGGCCCGGGCCTCGCTTATTCCCCCCTCCGACATGAAGGCCATGGTCCTGTCCAGATAGCGGAAGCTGGCCCCTTTCAGGTAAAACCTTGAGAATAGGTCGTAGTCGCCGGCAATTTTGTAATTCTCGTTGTAGTAACCGTATTTCAAGTAGGCGTTCCGGGTGATAAAGGAACCGGGATGGTTCAACGTCATCTTGACGGTCAATAAACGGTAATCAATTTCCGGGAACAATGTCTCCTGATAGCCGCCCCGTCTGGAGACCAAACAGACATTGCCGTGATAAACATCGCCCTGGGGTGAATCCCGGCGGGCTTCCACTAAAGCTGAGACGGCATCAGGTGGATAGCGGTCTCCGGCGTTCAGCATGCCTATCAGATCCCCACCGGCTTTGGCCAGGCCCTGATTCATGGCCTGGTAGATGCCGGAGTCGGGCCGGCTGGACCAAAAAACCAGCCCGGCCTGGGCCTGCCGTATGATCTCCACGGTGCCGTCGGTGGAACCGCCGTCTATAACAATATGCTCGAGGTTTTTATATTTCTGTTGCTGGACGCTGTCCAAGGTCCGCTGAATTTCACCGGCGGCATTGAACACCACAGTGATCACAGAGACCCGGGGGGAGGAATTTTCAGACATGACCAGCGCCTTCCCGCACCAACTCCCGGTAAAGGTTCAGATGGCTTTCTACCGTTCGCTCCAGGCCGAACTCCCGCAAGGCCTTTTCCCGGGCGGCAGTTTTCAGCTCCCCTCCCCCTTCAGACTTCCGCAGGATCCATTTGATGCCTTCAGCCAGGTCGCAGGCGTCGAAGGGCTTGGCCAGATACCCGTTTTCCATATTGTCTATCATGTCGGGCATGCCGCCGGTATTGAAGGCCGCCACAGGGGTCCCGCAGGCCAGCGATTCCAAAACGGTGTTCGGCAGATTGTCCTGCAGCGAAGGGACCACCTGCAGGTCGGCTGCGGAGTAAAGCAGGGCCATGGATTGGTCATCATGCAGATAGCCGGTAGTTGTAATATCGTAGCCGGCGCCACTGGAGCTGATGCCATCCCGATGGCCAAAGATCACGATTTCCAGGTCCCGGGGCTGGAAAGACCTCCTCAGGTAGGGCAGCGCCTCAAAGAACAGGGCCGACCCCTTGCGCTTGTCCCCTCCCGGGGAAAAGGCCCCGAAAAGCACTATTCTTTTGTCCTGCGGCAGGTTCAGAATTTCCCGCGCGGCCTTTTTATCCACCGGCTTGTATACTTCCGTATCAAGGCCGTAAGGTATAATTTCGATCCTGGCATTCTTCAAAACGTTGCTGGCCCCGGCCGACCGGGCCATCCAGTGGCTGGGTGCGACAACGGTATATTTTTTGCTGAGCCAGGCCCGGCTTTTTGCCTTCCAGCCCCAGCGGCTGAGGTCGGAAGCCCGGCGGCTTTTTAGCTGGGGGCAGCCGGAGCATTGGGTTTCATATTTTCCACAGCCGCCGTCGTAATGGCATCCCCCGGTGAAGGGCCACATGTCATGAAAGGTCCATACCACCGGACATTTTATCCTGGATATGTCCGCCAGCGGGAGCATCCCGTTCCCCACCCAGTTCAAATGGCAGATGTCGGGATTCATCCGGTTGATCCTGCCCGCCGCTCCGTTATAGAGCCAGTTAACCGACCAGTTCCCGAAATCCCGGCCGGGATACAGCCTGGTCGGCAGCAGATCGATCACCGGCCCCGTCAGCGACCAGACTTTCCCGATTTTTGAACGCGGGGCCGCGACCTGAGGGTCATCGGAGCTCTTCTGGCCTGCCAGCATCAGAGAATCCTGGCCGGCAGAGAGCAACCCGCGGTGCAGGCGGTAGGCCGCCTTGGCCGCTCCTCCCTTCAGATCGGAAAAACTAACGGACAGTATCTTCATGCTTTTTTAAAACTCTTTTATTACATTCATCATATACAACCGGTGCCTTATTTTCTGGTATAGGGACAGGGAGAAATGTTTCTGCTGGATCGCCTGGTCCATCTCATCATCCACCAGGATCGTTTCCGGGTGGATCAGGGGGAAATCCAGCGGTTCGGCCTGGGCGTTGGCCACCCTGATCCTTTTGCGGGTGTGGGTGGCCTCCCGGGAGAAACCGATATTGCTCACCAGATTGGCCGATGGTATGGCTGTCAGCCCGCCGTTAAGCCAGCTGGAATAGGTCCAGCGGTAGGCCCAGGAGTGGTTCTGTTCCCGGTGGGTCTGATCGAATATCCTCTCCCAATACCGGACATGCCGGCGGTTCCCCAGGAGCCCATCCAGCCACCGGCTGTCGCGGAGCGATGGCCATCGGGACATGGAGAAATCGAATCTGTCCCAGGCCCTTTTCCAGGTGGCCCATCCCCAGATAAGGGGATATTTGGAAAAATGGTAACTGGTCCTGGACTTAGGACGGCTGTAATGGAAGTTGTTTCCGGAGATGGTCATCACCCGCGGATCTTCCCGATATCTCTCCAGCAGGTCGCGGCAGAAAACAAAGAAATCCGGCGAGGGCAGGCAGTCGTCCTCCAGGATTATCCCGCTCTCCACCCGGCTGAAGAACCAGCCTATGGCCCGGCTGACAGATTTTTTCAAGCCCATATTCTTTTCATTGAACAGGGTCTCGACCGCGCATCCCCAGTCGGCGGCCTGGGCGTATTGCCTGACCCTGGCCACCTTTTCGGCGTCCTGAACAACCCCCTCCCGCGGTCCGTCCACCGCCAGAAACAGGCGCTGGACCCGGTTCTCCCGTAATCTCTCCAACACCCGGCCCGTCTCCTCCGGACGGTTGAATCCCAGCAGCAGGACCGGAGTGTCGTTTGGTTTGTTGTTCATCAGATCCCGAATGATTAGGTTGGCCATTACTCCCCCGGAATATCAACCGGAGGGAATTAATACCTGCCGGACATCACGAATGAAGCTGTGATTGAATATCCGGCTGGTAAAATAATATATCAGCAGGAAAACGGCAGCAAACAGGGCAGCCCTCGGTCCGGGTGAAGGGATCCAAAAAACCACCCCGTATGAAACAATGCCGCTGGCAGCCGCCAATAGTAGCGGCCTGCCCAACGATCTCCCGTAAGCACCATAACCTATGCTGGCAACCGGCCGTATCCAGAAGATATAATTCGGCAACAGGGCCAGCAGTTGCCCGGCCATCAAGCATAAGGCCACCCCCATGATCCCCCAGCGATACCCGAGCAATACTGTCGCCGGGATCAACAGGAGCATCAGGCCGCTCCAATAAAAATGCAGGTCGGCCCTTCCCTTTGACAGCATTAATGTCCCCGAAGGCTGCCAGACCGATCTGGCCGCTGAATATACCGCCAATATCCTCAGCAACGGAACCACGGAGCCCCATTTATCCCCCAGCAGCAGTCCCACTATCGGTTCGGCCATGATGCCGATCGCTGCGTAAATCGGAAAAGTGATGGAAGACAGGTTGTTTATAAAAGACAGATAGAGGTTGTTTTGTTTCGCGCGGTCCGACTGGTATTGGGAAAGGACCGGGTAAGCCACCCGGATGACCGCCGGATTGATCAATTCAAGCGGTTTGAGGGCGATGTTTTTTGCCAGGCTGAAGAAACCCAGCAGCTCCGGTCCGAACAAACGGCCGATGATTATAATATCCAACTGGAAGTTAAAATAGGACATAAGCCCTGAGGCGGTTTGGTAGAGCCCGAATTTTACATAAGACTGGACATCCCCCGGCGAAAAACCGGGCTGAATGCGGTAGGTCCTCAGGCCTAACAGCAGGAATAACACCGCGGACAGGACATACTGCGCCATGACCCCGGCCATCAGGGAATAAACACCGTGGCCTTTTACCGCCAAAAATATCGAAATGACCAGATTGCATAAAACAGCAGCCGTTTCTATGGCGGTGATAATTTTGAACCGCAGCTGCTTCTGCATCAATGCCGCGAACTGCAAGCCCAGCGGGACGACCAGGAACAGGGCCGAGGCCAATCGCAGCAGCTGCTGTAGTTTTAACTCCTGATAATATTTGGCCAGACCCAAGCTTGAAAGGTACAGAACGGCGGACACACAGATGCCGGACAGGATATTCATCCAGAACAGCGACGACAATTGGCTGGGTGAGATATCCTGACTAGAGATGATAAAATTGCTGGTTCCCAGATCGGTCACCAGCAGAGCCAGCCCGATCACAGCGAAGACGATGGCCATCAAGCCAAAGTCCGCCGGCTCCAGCAGCCGGGCCAGAACGGTCATCTGGATCAAATATATGGCCGCTTTTAAAACAGTCCCGGCGGTGCTCCAGCGGACACCCGATATGGCTTTTATTCTGAATTCTGCCATTTTACCCGTACAGTCCGATTGCCAGTGTTTCCATGGTCTTATTCCAGTTGAAAAGTCCGGCGTGTTTTCTGGCGTTTTCTGAGTACCGGCCGTACAGGTCTGGATCCCCAAAAAACACGCTCAGGGCGCCGGCCAGAACCTGGGGGTCGCCTCCCTCGATCAAAAACCCTGTCTCCCGGTCCAGCACCGTCTCGGCCGGGCCGCCGGAGTTGACCGCCACCACCGGCAGTCCATGGGACATGGCCTCCAGCGGGGCCAGCCCGAATGGTTCATTGAGGGCAGCGCTTACGTAAACATGCGATTCGGCGTACAGCCGTTCAAGCTCTGACTGGCTGACGCTTCCCGAAAAACAGACGGCTTCCCCCAGTCCCAGCTCACCAGCCAGTCTTTCCAGATCTGCTCTCTCCTCTCCGTCTCCCACGATGTTCAGCCTCACCGGATGTCCCTGGTCCAATATTATCTTCAACGCCCTGATAACTGTCCCAATGTTCTTGAATTTCGTCAGCCGGCCGACCGTGATCAGGTTGAACGCCCCGCCACTGAAATTTTCCCGTTCCGGCTCTGCAGGCTGTTCCACGCCGATATATACCGTTTTGATCTTATCTTCGGCATAGCCATACACCGCCCGGGCGTATTTCCGGGTGTATTCCGAATTGGCGATCACCCGGTCGGGCAGGGCGGCCAATTTTACATCAACAGCCTTCAGCAAGGGATTAAAGAACCCGGCTCCCAGGCGCATCAGGGGATCTTTGATGGAGGCTATCCACTCTTTGGAGTGGATGAAGGCCGATGGCTCCTGGCACATCCAGACCAGGCGGACCTTTTTGTGGAACAGCTTGTAAATGCCTCCCCACCAGTTGGCCGGAAAGACCTGGGAGAATAGAATAAAATCTTCAAATTTATCAAGGACCCTGGATACTTTGATGTAAGACCAGGGAAAAAGAAACCAGAACCATGGGCTGGAGGACAGCGGGCCTCCGATATCGATGAAATCGATGTCCTGGCGGTGATCCCCCACCAGGGCCTCATCGGCCCTGATGGAGATGACCCTGACCCGGTGGCCCCGCTGGGCCATCCGGCGGCCCGACTCCAGCACGAAACGTCCGGCCCCGCCGTGGGCGGTGAAATGGGGATGCAGATATATAATGGTCTTGGCCATGCCTCAGGTCCCGCCGATAAGGTTCCACAGCCGGTAGACCGCGGTTGTCTTGACGATGTTGAACCGGTGTATCAATTTTAGCATCGGCCTTTTATCAAGATACCTCAAAGCGATCCGATATTCTTCCTCGAACTGGGCGCCGAAACCGCCGCCGCTCTTGGACTGCCGGTACCAGCGAAAATCAGCCAGATGGTTCCGTATCACGTTTATCCGGTATTTGGAGGCCATCCGGCACCACATATCGTAATCCATGGCATAACGAAGCCCCTCGTCGAAATATCCCAGCTCTATATGAACATCCCGGCGCCAGAAGGTGGCCGGCTGGGAGATAAAATTCTCCTTTAAAAGATTTTTAAAGGAAGGAATCCCCAATAATATATTTTTGTACCAAGTGATGGCTTTCCTTATCTCGTGGCCGTCTTCATCTATAATCCGGCAGTACCCGGTCAGCAGTTTCTGGCCCGGATTTAACCGGAAGAAATCGCTGACCGTCTGAAGGCATCTCGGGGCCAGCAGATCATCAGCGTTCAGATAGGCCGCCACCTCTCCCCGGGCCATCCTCAGGCCCTTGTTGATGGCGTCGGACTGCCCCCGATCCTTCTCCGAAAACCAACGGAAACTAAAGCCGGCGCAGGCAGCTTTGATCCGCCCGGCGGTCAGGTCATCCTGGCATCTTTTTAATATCTCCAGGGTGCCGTCGGTGGAACCGCCGTCGATGACCAGATATTCCAGCTCAAAATCCCCGGCCTGGGAGACCACCGAATCGATGGTCCGGGGCAGGAACCGGGCCAGGTTATAGCTGGGAGTGACTACAGATATCAGCATCTCACTTGCCTTCCAGCATCTCCCTGAGCCTTTCCTTGAGCAGGCCTATCTCCTGGGCCATTTTTTTGTTCTTCTCGGTCAGGTCCGAAGTGATGATGGAGAATTGGATCAGGATGACGAACAATGCCATCACCAGTATCAGCAGGAAGGCGGTGGGCGGGTAGGCGATGCCCATCAGATTGGCCATCACCTCCAGCCCCCGGCGCCATATCGAGAAGAACATGAAGACCGCTCCGATGAACAGCCACAGCAGGGAATGGTTCTCCCGGATCCTTTTACGGCGGATCAACTCCAGGATGAACAGCAGCAGGCCGACGCTGCCGGCTATGGCTAAAAACTGGATGCGGTGGGGATCAAAAGACGTGAACATCACTCCCTCCTTATTTTGGGCCGGATGGCGTTCATGGCCAGGGTCAACAGCACTTTTATCATGTAATAGGGTCCGATGATGCCGGACAGCGAAGAGGCGCCCTCCTTACGCTGTTCCATCTTCACCGGCACTTCGGTCATTACAAATCCGTTACGCCCCAGCAGCACCACCGCCTCGGGCTCGGGGAAATCATCGGGGTAAGTCTGGGCCAGAAATTTCAGGGCCCGGCGATTGTAAGCCCGGAAACCCGAGGTGTTGTCGGTGATCCGCTGTCCGATGAGCAGAGAGTTGACAAATTGGATCATCCTCATTCCCAGCCGCCGAAAGAAGGCCGTCTTATATTGATAGGGCCGGGTTAAAAACCTGGAACCGATCACCACCTCGGCCCGGCCGGCCAGAAGCGGGGCGATCAGGGCCGGGATCTCCCCGGCCAGGTGCTGGCCGTCCCCATCGAACTGGACGGCGATATGGTAGCCGTTCCTTTGGGCATAGATGAAGCCAGTCTGCACCGCCCCCCCGATGCCCAGGTTCACCGGCAGGTCTATCACCCGGACGTTATGGGCCCGGGCAACGGCCGAGGTCTCGTCGGAGGAGGCGTCATTGACCACCAGGATATCGGCCTCCAGGCCGGATGATCCCAGGTCTTCCAGCACCCGTGCTATGTTCCCGGCCTCGTTGAAGGCCGGGATGATTGTCAGGATATCGTGTTTTTTTGGCATCATCCGAATTTGGTTATTTGTCCGGGGTTGCCCGGCCCGGGGCTTTAATGAAAGTATAGTTGCCCGGCCTTCCGATGCAGGCGATTGAATACCCGGCGGCGATCAATCCCTCTATCGATCCCTTGATCCTTTTAACATAGCCGCCGTCCAGGGGATTGAAGGTCTCGTCATATTCCACGCAAATGATCGAAACATCCAGCTTATCCTCCAGGATCGAATCCAGCACCCGGTATTCCGCCCCCTCAATGTCCAGTTTTAACAGGTCCAGCCGGCGGTGTCCGTTCCTCCCCATCAACTCGCTGAGCCTGGCGACCTCGGCCGTAAAATAGCTATCGGTCCCCTGCAGATTCAACAGGGAATGGGAGACATGCTCGGGGTTTAGGGGGGCGTAGAACCTGAGTTTATCCGCCCGGTCCCATAGTCCTATCCCCTGAAAATGGTAATTAGCCTCAGCTCCGGCCGTTCTTCGGACATATTCGATTGACCTGGGAGTGGGGTCGAAGGCATGGACCTGGCAGCCGAATTTTCGGATCAGTCCCAGATCGAAGGAGATGTCCTCACCGCACCCGGCGCAATAGCAGACCGCTCCTTGATTGATCAAAGATACCGGGACCGCCCACCCTCCGTAGGGTGTGCCGATGAACTGGACGTCTCTCCGGGCCAATATCCGGCGCCCTGTCAGGGGATCGCGCCGCAGTGCTTTGTAGACGGCGCCCCGCACAAGGGCAGCCAATTTGGCTGCAAAATCAAGCATCAGAGCGCTGCAGGAACATTGTCCCCCGCTGTTTTGGATCTATAAAGACAGTCATGGGCGGAAAACCTGTCCACCAAATCGTAACGATCTTTTAAAAATCCATTCACCTCATCGAAAAACCTGGCCTCCACTAATATATAGCGGGGACGGTATTTTTCAATGTTCAGCCCTTTTAAAACTTCAAGCTCGAAGCCCTCGACATCCAAAGAAAAGAGATCGATATCCGGCAGGTCGTCCTGTTCATCGAGGATGGATCCCAGTGTCCTGGCCGGAACTTCTATTTGGTACGTTCGGTCGAGATTCTGGATCTTCAGCCCGTTCTTTATATGTTCCTCTTGGGCTTCCTCTGTTTTCAATCCACCCTGGGCGACAGACATCAGGTTGGCATAATGCATGGTCAGGGCGGGTTCACCGTATGAGCGGCTCACCAGCCCGCAGTTATACACCCGGGAATTGGGCCGCTCCCTCAGGCACTTTTGATAAAGCTCCGGGATGGCCTCGACCAGCACCCCGCGCCAGCCGAGCTTTTTCTCCAGGTAATAAGTGTTGCTCTGGGCGTATCCGTCGTTGGCCCCGGCCTCGATGAAAAATCCGTTCCGATAGTTGATATAGCGTGAAAGTTTTTTGTCTATATCATTGAGGGCTGGCCTGGGGTTTTTAGATATCCTTTGCTTAAGGCCATACAGAAAGTTCTTAATATTATTTTTTCGTGGGGAAAGCATATCCTCCAAACTTACCTACGGTAATGTGTATCATTTGTATTGCCTTTCCTGGCAAAATTTAATGTTTGTTTTCATCTAGTGAACGAGAATCCTATGCCGGCCCCCGGATACCAATGCTTGGCTGGTTTTTCCTGGAAGAAAACAAAATGCCGGCCTCTCTTCAGAGAAAACTCAAGAAGCTTGTCAGTGCAATGGGCATTGTCCCCCAGGATCACCGCCTGCCGGGACAGCTTGTCCGCAATCACCCTGTATTCCTCGGCCTCATAGTCCGGAGAATGATCGCTGTCATTGATAAAAAGGTCTATCGTCCCGGTAAAATTTTTCAGGGATGTGATGGAATCGCCGTATAGTATAGACCCGTAGTTTGCATAATCCCCGGACATCAAATATCCCGCTCCGGGATCTATGTCGGTGCCCAAGTACCGGCCGGGGTGCCCCTCCCGGGCGTTGCGCCTGAGCGCCACCGCCAACAAGCATGCCCCCAGCCCTTTATCAACCCCGGTTTCGATGATCACCCCGGGCTTTAATATCCTGGCCAGGGCGTACCAGCCGATCCTCCTCCCGTAACGCGCTTCCCGGTCGGCAATGAAGGCCGAACCGCTGGCCCGGGTCAACTGGTGGATATGCCGGCGCAGTTCATCGTCCTCCTTAAGTTCCCGGATATAGGACATAACCAGATCGTAGCTTTTATTTGTAATATCGGCAATCATCGACGCCAGATATCGTTCATTGGTCTCATCCAGGTCATAGGTAAAGTTGGATATCTCCCGGGATACGAACAACAGACGGAACAGGTTGGCCAGCGGTTCCCGAAAGTACCTCCAGGCCGTCCTGGCCCGGTAGATGACAAGCAGGGAACGGCCCAATAGCGGAGTTTTGGCGATGGTCATCAATGGTCCCATTTGCACCTCATGGTTCCTTGTAAAGCCCGCCTCCGTTCCGGCCCGGCCGGATTCAAGGCATATGTTTTTCAAGCTCCGGATTTTCCCCCGCGGCCCGCTTCAGATAATTTTCCGAACTGTCCCGCCGCCCCGTCTGCCGGAACAGGATGCCCAAATTGAACAAGGCTTGGGAGGCCTTCCCATCAATCGATAAAACCCTTTTATATTGGCGCTCCGCCTGCTGTAGTTTACCCTGCTGGTGGTAAAGCATCCCCAAGTTAAGTTGGGCCCTGATATTCTCCGGCCGGCTTAAAATTGCCAGTTTGTACTGTCTCTCCGCCCCGGCAGTATCGCCCCGCTGGTGGTAAAGGTAAGCCAGATTATACCTCAACGACGAGGAACGGGGCGCCAGTTCCAGGCCTTTTTTAAAACTGTCCTCAGCTTTTTCCCAATTCCCTTGAGACTCATACACCACCCCCAGGCCGTGAAATATATTTTTGTTCTTGGGTTCCAGTGTAAGGGCTTTTTGGTAATACAGCTGGGCTTTATTATACTGGCCGGATTCGGTAAAGATGTAGCCCAGATGCTGATATGATAGCGCAAGTCCGGGGGTCTTTTCAATCAAATTCAGCAGAAGACTGTTGTGATCGTAATATATCGGCAGACGAATAATGGATAGGGCCGCAAATACCCCCAGAATGATCGCAGCCGCCGCAAAATTCGCCGTCTTGCGCCAATTGATCTCCCCCAAGACATTCATCTGGGAGAGCATCAAAACAAAGCCGAGCAGGGGAACATACAGCCGGTGCTCCAGGAAATTTACGAACTCGGCGCCCCTCAACAGGTGGGGCAGCAGGAACAGGACCAGGATCGAGGCCCCGGTATAGAATAAACCCTTATTCTTTAGCCCCCGCGCCGCGATGGCGGCAATTATTATAATGACGACAACAGCTCCATATAAAACCATATTGATACCAGGGATCGGGATCACCGACAGATTGAACGGCAATAATATCTTTCCCAGATATCCCAGCAGGCCCTGGACATTTTCCCAAAAACTGTTGAAGATCATCCTACCGGATTCGTTGCTTCCCCCTATCGCCGAGTTCCGCAATACAAACCAAAAGACCGATATACCGCCCCAGCCGATCATCAAGGCACATCTTGATTGCCGGGAAAGATCACCGGCCCGATAAAACATCATATAAACCAATCCCACCGCCGGCAATACCAGGGCCGCCTCCTTGATGAAAAGGGCCGACAGATAAAAGGTCAAATGAATGAACAGCCAGCCTCGCGATCCGGTCTGGGTGATCTTATATAACGATATCAGCCAGAGCAGGACAGCCAAGCCCAGCAGAGAGTCATTCCGGCCGGGGATCCAGGCCACCGCCGGGACCAGGGCCGGGTGGACCAGAAAAAAGATCGATAATAGCGTTGCCAGCCCGGCACCGACCTCAGATTTTTTCAGGAAGAAGAACAGCAGGCAGGCTGCCGTCAGATGTATGATGATGTTGCTCAGGTGGTATATCCAGGGCGAGGTCCCGCCGATCCTGGCGTCAATCATTAACGAGAGGGTAAGGAACGGCCGGTAGGCTACGGTTTCGGCCCGGAAGACATCCGAGCTGAATATCTTAAGAACATTATGAGCATTGGAGATGAATCCTGCATCCTGCACGATCAGGGTGTAGTCATCAAAATAGGTGTATTTGAAGAATACCGCCGGGGCATAGAGCAGCAGGCCCAGCAGGGCATATTGCCGCCAAAAAGGCAAGCGCCGGAGAAATGTATCCATATATTTTTTCATATCGTGACGGGAATTATATCAGAACTAGGCTTTTGTATCTACCATTTATTACTTTGGCAACTAAATACATCTGCTCGTCATTCCCTCGAAAGAGGGCATCCAGGCCTGGATGCCCGTTCCCCGATCTATGCCGAGGACAAGTTTCAGGGGCATGACAACGAAGACTTCCGGAAAATGGATTGGGGTTATTGTCCTGTTTAATTGTCAAAGTAATAATAGATCCAAAATCAGCCCTGAAAATATAGAAACTAAAATAGGTAGGTTGCTTAACAACCTACCTATTATACACGGAAAACAGCTTACAGGCTGATGCCGGGGGACAGGGTCAGGGTCAAGATGTCGGTCTTGCCTTCGCCGACGATGGTATAGCCGGAGAATGCTCCGTCATAGGTGACTATGCCCGGAGTGGCAGTATGGGTTGCCGAATACTCAATCACGCTGCCCGGGGTCAAGGGATTCTTTAAGTTAACAGCGTCAATCAAGGCTGAGAAAAGAGTACCTGACGGGGTGGTGGAGGAGCCGTCCTCGGCATAAACGCCATCGTTACGGGTGGAGAAATCCTCGGCAGTCAGCTGAACGGTGTGCATGTTGGCCTTGATGGCCGATTCCTTGGCCCGGTCCTGCATGGACATAAAGTTGGGGATGGCGATGGCCGCCAGGATGCCAATGATGACCACCACGATCATCAGCTCGATGAGGGTAAAACCTTTGCGGGACATTTTGTTCTCCTTTTTAAAGTTAATTGATATGTCTGATAATTTAAATTGTTACTCTATAAATAATGCAAGTCTGATGCCAAAATAATTTATTATGCAGTATGTTAATTATCAAGCGGTTATAAGTTTTAGATCATATTGGTTTATATTAAGACCTTGCATTTGCTTATATTGTACCATATGACCTTGCATATTGCAAGGTCATATTGACTGACCCGGAGTTAGTTCCAATGATAATAGCTCAATTTTTCCAAAACCTCTTATTTTATACCTATCAGCTCTGGTTCCAACACCATCTCCTATTATGGCCCCGGAAGTATCGTAGGTTGTATAAAATACCATACCGGGGTTTCCAGCAGGATCATCGTTATCCAAATAGGCTAAGGCGTTTTCCTCTTTATTGAAAGGATTGGCATAACCCAAATAGGGACAGATCAGAGAATTGACCGGGAAAGGTGGTTTATACACGCCTTCGGTAATAGATTTATCTACATTAAATTCGGGATTTACAGCAGAGATCCTAACCTCCAGATCAGCCGGATAAAAACCTCCGGTCCTGACATTGTAATCTTCCACCACCAATTGCAAAGTATGCATATTGCTTTTGATGGAAGCCTCCAAAGCTCTGGCCCGCATGCTCATGTAATTGGGCACCGCTATGGCCGCCAATACCCCTATAATCACCACTACGATCATCAGCTCTATCAGGGTGAACCCCTTCTGAGCCGTTTTATTGGCTTTCTGCTGGATCCGGTTAAGCTTTTCTATGATCTCCCTATCCACCTTCTGCTCCTCCTTAAGTATGCGGGTGTACACCTCCAGCTCCGACAGTATGGACCTGGCTGTCTCCTGCTCCCCGGCCACCATCTTCCTGACGCTCTCGGTCATTACATTGAACTGCTGGGCCAGATGATGGCCCTCGTCACCCTTGCGGAATTTCATGGGCCTTTCAGGCCACCGGCCGCTCTCCAGGTCCCTCATGCCGTTGTTCAGCCTGACCAGCGGCCCGGCGATGCGATGCGAGATGATGATCGCTATCCAGCCCATGATAACGATCAGAACCGGCACCACCACCATCAAGGTCTGATTGACCTGATCGAAGATGCTGATTATGGAGACCGCACCGCCGGCAAAATCCTGGCTGGTGATCCCGTTCCAGATTATCATATAGATAGCCCCGCCCACCAGCAATATCCCGCTGGCCACCATGGCCAAGATCTGGGCTACGATCCTGATCTGCATATCCTTGTGAGCCAGTATTTTTCGCCTTCTATTTTCAGCCATACCCGATCCTTTTTTATATTGTCATATAATACAAGCAATTATCATGCCCGATAATACCATAGCCCGGGTAATTGCGTCCCGGGCTATATTTTGTTTTCCAATCAGCTAAAAACCCCTGCCGGCCCTGTCAATCGGCACTAATATTATAGCTTTTCAGCTTGCGGTACAGGGTGGCGTAATGGATACCCAGTTTTTTGGCGGCCAAAGATTTATTGTTTCCGCATTCCTCCAATACCCGGAGTATGGTCCGCTTCTCCTTGTCCTTAAGGCTCCCTCCCTCCTCCGGGGCCGATGCTTCCTTTTTCACCTCAGGACCGGGCCTCAGCAGCTCGTCCGGCAGGCTTGACCGCTCGATCACCGGGCCGGTCTCCAGGATGATGGCCCGCTCCAGGACATTCTCCAACTCCCGGACGTTGCCCGGCCAGCTGTACTGCATCAAAGCATCCCTGGCCGCGGCCGACAGCAGTTTTACCGGAAGGTTCTGCTTCCGGCAGTAATTGTCAATGATCTCCTCGGCCAGCAGCAGCACGTCGTCCTTCCGGTCCCTTAAGGGGGGGATGGTTATCTGGATCACATTGAGCCGGTAGAACAGGTCCATCCTGAATTTGTTGTTCTCCACCGCCTTGGCCAGGTCGCAGTTGGTGGCCGAGATCACCCGGACGTCCACCTTGATGGGACGGGTGCCTCCCACCGGCACGATCTCCCTCTCCTGAAGCACTCGCAGCAGCTTCACCTGGATGGCCGGCGAGGTCTCCGACACCTCGTCCAGGAAAAAGGTGCCGCCGGAGGCCACCCGGAACAGGCCGTCCTTGTCGCGCATGGCCCCGGTGAACGACCCCTTGACGTGGCCGAACAGTTCCGATTCCAGCAGGGTCTCCGGCAAAGCGGCGCAGTTGATGCTGACGAAAGGCCCCTGCCCCCGGCCGCTCAGGCGATGCAGCTCCCGGGCCAGCAGCTCCTTGCCGGTGCCGGACTCCCCGCTGACCAGCACCGTGCTGTCGGTGGGAGCCACCTGCTGGACCATGTTCATGATCTCGACGAAGTTCGGGGACCGGCCTATAATCCGGCTGTCATATTCCCGGCCGGCCTGTTCGGCCTTATGGGCCCCGGGGATCTCGATATGGGCAAACCGGGCGAAATCGTCTATGGTCTTGCGGATGTACTCGGTCTTCTCCTTCACCCGGGAGATCTTGGAGATGATGACCGGGTCCACCTCATTTTCCCTCATCAGTTCGGAGATGGTGGCGTTTATCTCGGAGAGATAGGGATGCAGCAGCTTCAGCAGGGATTTGGTCAGCTCCTTGGAGGTCTCCAGCTGTTCCATCTCGATCATCCGGTTCTCCAGGGATTTGACCGCGCTCAGGTCCTGAAAGATGGCGATGACCCCCTCCAGCTTCCCCTGGCTGCCATAAACCGAGGTGGTGCTGACCCCCACCGGAATGCCCTCCTCCCGGCCCCGCGATATCTTTATCTCCATCCGCTGGGAGCGGTTCCCCGGCAGGCTATTCTCCGGGTTCAGCACGCTCCCCAGGGGCTCCAACCCCTCGACGGCTATCTGGGAGACATTGCGGCCGATGATGTCCTTCTTTCCCAGCCCCAGTATCTGCAGGCCGGAAAGGTTGCAGTATACGATCTGTCCTTTTTCATTGATGGTCAGCAGGCCGCTGCCCATCTTCTCCAGAATATCGCCGGTGGAAAGCTTGAACTCCTCCAGGGCCCGGGTGGTGTCCTCCAGCTGCCGGCCTTTCAGCCTCAGCCTTTCGGCCAGGTAGCCGGAGAAGGCCGCCACCAGATAGAAGCAGATGGCATAGAGGTATCCCCGGAAAACAAATTCGGTGGTGAAGGCGGTCACGAATTCCTGATCCCGGCCCAGCAGCAGGCCGGTCCTCAGGCTGCGGTAATCCAGATAGATCAAAAAGGCCAGGGTCAGGCTGGACAGGGTGGCGGTGAAGATGGCCCCCCTGGCAAAACGGGCATTGGCGGCGGCGATGATGGCCAGGAAGAACAACAGGGTGAAGGGATTCTCCGCCCCGCCGGTCTTATGGATGAAGATGGCGATCCAGCCGATGTCCAGCACCATTTGGGCATAATCCCACCGCCAGCCGGGCCATTTGTAATTCAGATACCTGGCCAGAATGGTCAGCAGCAGGTACATGACCGACAGCAGGATGATGGCCGCAAAAGAAAGGGGAAGCGCCCCCAGTGCCTTCAGCACCAAAGCGCTTCCCGTCATCAGGGCCATGATCGTCACCCGGCCCCACAGCAGGATCGGATTGTCCTTTAGGAAGGTTGCTCCCATCAGCTTGCCAATGATAGGCCGATTACTTGCCGCCCATCAGGGCCGAGGTCATGCTGAAGATGGGCAGGTACATGGCGATCACCATGCCGCCGATTCCCAGGCCCAGCACCACCATGATGATGGGCTCCATGGCGGCGGTCAGCCCCTCCACCGCCCCGTCCACCTCCTCGTCGTAGAAGTCGGCGATCTTGTTGAGCATCTCGTCCAGGCCGCCGGTGGCCTCGCCCACCGCGATCATCTGCACCACCATGGGCGGAAAGATCTTCATGGTCTTCAGGGGGGCCGAGATGGTCTCGCCGCCGCCGATGGACTTGCGGGCCGACATGATGGCGTCCTGCACCACCCGGTTGCCGGCGGTCTTGGCGGTGATCTCCAGGGCGTCCAGGATGGCCACGCCGCTGGACAGCAGGGTGCCCAGGGTCCGGGCGAATCGGGCCACGGCCGATTTCTGCTGGAGGTTGCCCAGGATGGGGATTTTAAGCATCAGGGTGTCCAGGTACAGCTGCCCCTTGTCGGTCTTGTACCAGCGCTGCAGGAAGATGATGGCGGCAGTTGCCACAATTATGATGGGGATGATGAACTTCTGCAGGAATTTGGAAAGCCCCACCACGAACAGGGTTGGGCCGGGCAGCTTGGCCCCCATTCCGGCGAACATCTTTTCGAAGATGGGGATCACGAAGATCAGCAGCACCGCCGCGGCCCCCACCGCCACGGTGATCAGGATCACCGGCATGATCATGGCCCTTTTGACCTTGGCCACCAGGGCCTCGGCCTTCTCCAGGTAGATGGCCAGGCGCATCAGGATGTTGTCCAGGATACCGCCGGCCTCGCCGGCCGCCGCCATGTTGATATACAGCTCGCTGAACACATTCTTCTGCCGGTTCAGGGCCTCGGCCAGGGTGGAGCCGCCCTCCACATCGGTCTTGATGGTCTCCAGCACCTTCTTGAAGGTGGGATTCTCCTGCTGCTGGGCCTGGATCTCCAGGCAGGACACCAAAGGCAGGCCGGCGTTGATCATGGTGGCGAACTGCCGGGTGAAGATCGACAGGTCCTTGTTGCTGACCTTGGGCTGCATAAAACTGAGTTTGAGCTCCTTGGGCTTGATCCGCACCGAGGACACAATTATATTTTTCTTGCGCAACGCCTCGATGACCGCGCCTTCGCTTTCGGCCGTCAGCTCTCCGGATACCAAACCGGCTTTGGAATCGCGCCCTTTCCAGAGATATAGTGGCATCGTTATTGCTCCTTGTAAATATTTATTTTTCTCTAAGGAAATATATTGCCGATTTGATTACACCACCGCCTGGCGTTTCTTGATCATCTGGTCCAGTTCCTCAACGTTGGAGGTATAGTCGAAGGCGGTGTCCAGGGTGATCTTCTTCTCCAGGAACAGGTTCATCAGCGACTGGTTCATGGTCTGCATGCCGTATTTCTGTCCGGCCTGCATCGAGGAATATATCTGGTGGACCTTGTCGTCCCGGATCAGGGCCTTGATGGCCGGAGTGCAGACCATCACCTCCAGGCACAGGGCCCGGCCGCCCCGGGTCATGGGGATCAGCTGCTGGGTGATCACCCCCTCCAGCACGAAGGCCAGCTGGGCCCGCACCTGGGGCTGCTGATAGGGAGGAAAGACGTCGACTATGCGGTGGATGGATTCGGCCGCCGAGTTGGTGTGCAGGGTGGCCAGGGTCAGGTGGCCGGTCTCGGAGATGTGCAGGGCCGATTCTATGGTCTCCAGGTCCCGCATCTCGCCCACCAGCACCACGTCGGGATCCTGGCGCAGGGCGTATTTCAGGGCGTTCTTGAAACTCTTGGTGTCCGATTCCAATTCCCGCTGGTTGATGATGCATTTTTTATGATGATGGATGTACTCGATGGGATCCTCGACGGTGATGATATGCCCCCGCCGCTCGCTGTTGATCTTGTCGATCATGGTGGCCAGGGTGGTGGATTTGCCCGAGCCGGTGGGCCCGGTGACCAGCACCAGCCCCTTGGGTTTGTCGGCCAGGGCGGCGGCGATGGGCGGCAGGCCCAGGGCCTGGAAGGAGCGGATCTCCCAGGGGATCACCCGCATGGCCATGGCCACGCAGCCCCGCTGCAGAAAGATGTTGCCCCGGAAGCGGGAAAGCCCCTGAATGCCGATGGACAGATCCAGCTCCCGCTCGGTCTCAAAGCGTTTCTTCTGGGTGTCCTTCAGGATGCTGTAGGCCAGCTGCTCTGTCATTTGCGGGGTGAGCGGCTCGTGGGAGGTCTGCATCAGTTCGCCGTCCACCCGGATCACCGGCGGTACGCCCACCGTCAGGTGCAGATCGCTCCCCTTCTTCTGGATCATCTCCTCCAGGAGTTGGGTAAGAGTCACCATGCTTTGCCCATCCTTATTTTATATTCATTTTAGCGCTGGAACAGGGGAATATTCGGGATCAGCCTTTTAGGTTTTGAATTTTACATTTTTATATTTGAACTATCCCTCGGCGGTCTCGCGGAACATCTCCTCCACCGTGGTCAGGCCCTGTTTGACCTTGCCCCAGGCGTCCATCCGCAGGGTCAGCATGCCCTGCTCCACCGCCTTGGCCCTGATGGAGGTCACCGCCTCCCGGTTCAGTATCAGGTCCCTGATGTCGGGAGAGATGGGCATCACCTCGTAGAGGCCCACCCGGCCCTTGTACCCGGTGTTGTTGCAGATGGGGCAGCCCCTGCCCTTGTAATAAGTGACCCCGGCCACCTCCTCGGCTTTGAACCCCATGTCGATCAGGGACTGGGGATTGATCTGAAATGGCTCCTTGCAGGCCTTGCATATCCGGCGCACCAGCCGCTGGGCCTGGATCAGCACGGTGGAAGAGGCCACCAGAAACGGCTCGATCCCCATATCGATCAGGCGCGACACCGACGACGGGGCGTCGTTGGTATGCAGGGTGGACAGCACCAGATGTCCGGTCAGGGCGGCCTTGACCGCAATGGCGGCGGTGGGGCCGTCGCGGATCTCGCCCAGCATGATGATGTTGGGGGCCTGCCGCAGCATGGCCCGGAGGGCCACGTCAAAGGTAAAACCTATGCCCAGCTCGGCCTGGACCTGGTTGACCCCTTTCAGATTATATTCGATGGGATCCTCCACCGTCAGGATGTGCCGGTCCGGCGTGTTCAGCTGGGATAGGGCGGAATACAGGGTGGTGGTCTTTCCCGACCCGGTGGGGCCGGTGATCAGGACTATGCCGTAAGGGGCATGGATGGCTTTCATGAAATTCTTCAGGGCCAGCTCGGTAAAGCCGAAGTTGGCCAGGTCCAGGGTCAGCGATCCGGCGTCCAGGATACGCATCACCACCTTCTCCCCGAACAGCACCGGCAGGGTGGAGACCCGCAGGTCTATCTTCTTGTTAAGCACCTTGATGGCGATGCGGCCGTCCTGGGGCTTGCGGCGCTCGGTGACATCCAGCTTGGACATGATCTTGATGCGGGAGACCAGCGGGGCTTTCATCCGCATGGGCGGCTCCATCAGGGTCTGCAGCACGCCGTCCTGCCTTAATCTTATCCGGAAGACCTTCTCGTAGGGCTCCACATGGATGTCCGAGGCCCCGCGACGGACCGCCTCGGTCATGATGTAATTCACCATCTTGACCACCGGAGTGGAGGAGCCGGCCTGCTGGGCATCGGCCAGGTCCTCGTCCTGCTCCAGGTCATCCACCATCTCCATCTCGATGTCTTCCCCCAGCCCCTCCAGGGCCGTGTCCTCGGGCAGGCTCTCGATGGCCTCTTCCTTGACCTGGCTCAGCTGGCCGCCGGAGGCGATCACCTGGACGTCCTTGCCCAGCGGATAGTGCTGTTCCAGCAGTTTCTTGACGGCCGAATAGCTGGCCACCACCGGCTTGACATCCAGCCCGGTGAGGAATTTGATGTCCTCCAGGGCGAAGATATCGGAGGGATCGATCATGGCCAGGGTCAGGGCCCGGCCCAGGCGTTTTATCGGGATCACCATGAATTTGTTGGCGATGTCCGGCCGGACCAGCTTGATGACCGCCGACTCCACCTGGAAATTGCTCAGGTCCATGGCCGGGACGGTGAACTGCCGGGACATGAACTGCATGGCCACGTTCTCGGTGACCATCCCCATCCGGACCATGGTGGCGGCCAACGGCTCGTTGCTGTTCTTCTGCTCCAGGGCGGCCTGGTCGTACTGGGCCTTGGTCAGGAGCCCCATCTTCAAAAGCATGTCGGCTATGTTTTGCGCCATATATCAACAATCTATCTATGATGTGTTTGATTATCCTGCTACTCGGCGGCGGCCACGGTCTCCTTGATGACCTCTTCGATGGTGGTTATACCGCTGCGGACCTTGTGGATGCCGTCCATCCGCAGGGTGGACATCCCTTCTTTCACAGCCTGGGCCTCTATCTTGAAGGTGGGGGCCCGCTCCAGTATCAGGTCCCTGATGGCCGGGCTAATCGGCAGGATCTCGGCCAGGCCGATCCGGCCCTTGTATCCGGTATTGCGGCACTCCGAACAGCCCTTGCCCCGGAAGGCGGTGAAACCGGCGATATCCACCTTGTCGCCCAGAAATTCGCGCAGCATCTTTTCCTCCGGTTTGTACTGCTCCTTGCAGTAGGAGCAGATCTTGCGGACCAGCCGCTGGGATTCCACCAGCAGCAGCGAAGAGGCGATCATGAACGGCTCCACCCCCATGTCCACCAGCCGGGTGATGGTCAGCGAGGCGCTGTTGGTGTGGACGGTGGACAGCACCAGATGCCCGGTGAGCGATGACCGGATGGCGATCTCGGCCGTCTGCCGGTCGCGGATCTCTCCCACCATGATGATGTTGGGATCCTGCCTTAAAAAGGCTTTCAGGGCGGCGGTAAAGGTGGTGCCGCCTTCCTCGTGCACCGCCACCTGATTGACCCCCATCAGACTGTACTCCACCGGCTCCTCGGCGGTCATGATATTGGTGTCCGGATGGTTGATGGATTCCAGGCAGGCGTACATGGTGGTGGTCTTGCCGGAGCCGGTGGGCCCGGTGACCAGCACGATCCCGAAGGGCGTCTGGATGGCCTTCAACAGATATTTCAGCGGCTCCGGCTCGAACCCCAGGGTGGGCAGGTCGAATGACACCGCGCTGCGGTCCAGAATGCGCAGGGCCACCTTCTCCCCGAAGGCGGTGGGGATGATGGACACCCGGATGTCTATCGGCTTGCCCTGGATGATCATCCGCAGGCGGCCGTCCTGGGGAAAGCGCTTTTCCTCGATCTTTAATTTGGCGATGATCTTTATCCGGGCCGCTATGGAGCTCTTCATCCTTAAGGGGGGCGACATCACCTCGTGCAGCACGCCGTAGACCGACATCCGGACCCGGATCTCCTTCTCATAGGGCTCGATGTGGATGTCGGTGGCATTGCGCTTGACCGCCTCGGCTATCAGGCCGTTGACCAGCTTGGCCGCCGGGCTGCTCTCGATGGCCGCGGCCATCTCCGAGGCGGAATCTCCGCCCGCCTCCTGCTGTTCCTCCAGGACCTCCAGGTCTCCGGCATCCACGTCGGCCTCGGCCTCATCCATGGCCTTCATCACATCCTCCAGCATGCCGGCCGACCCGTATTGCTTGTCGATGGCCGACCAGATGGCGGCCTCGGAGGCTATCACCGGACGGACCTCGAAACCGGTGGAGAATTTTATGTCCTCCATGGCCAGGACATCGTTGGGGTTGACCATGGCCACGGTCACGCTCCGTCCCAGGCGCGACAGGGGGATCAGTCCGTACTTCTGGGCTATATGGGGCGGTATCAGTTTAAGGACGGGCTCGTCGATCTTGTAATCGTTCAGGTTGACCGAGGGGACGTTGAACTGCTTGCTCAAGAAGGCCACCACCTCGTCCTCGGTGACAAATCCCAGTTTTACCAGCAGGGAGCCCAGCCTCTGGCCCGAGGTCTGCTGTTCCTTAAGGGCCTGCTCCAACTGCTCCGGGCTGATCATCCCGGCCTTGAGAAGCATATCTCCAACTTTTAACGCCATGTCATGTCTTATTTAAAGGTTAGATATTGTGATTATCAATCTGAGGCCGTCTCCACGATGGCCGCCTCCATGGTGGTGATGCCTTTTCTGACCTTATCCAGGGCGTCCTCCCGCAAAGATTTCATCCCCAGCTTGATCGCCATCTCCCTGATCTCATCGGTGGAGGCCCGGGAGACTATCAGCCTTCTTATCTCAGGGCCGATGGTCATCACCTCAAACACCCCCACCCGGCCCTTGTATCCGGTATTATTGCACTCCAGGCAGCCCTTGCCCTTGAAGAACTCCACTCCCTGGAAGCTGGCGGGATCGATCCCCATCTTGACCATCTCCTCCGGAGATATCTTCTCGGGCTCCTTGCATTTTGAGCAGACGCGCCTGACCAGGCGCTGGGCCTCGATCAGGTTTACCGTGGCGGCTATCAGGAAGGGCGGGATCTCCATATCCAGCAGGCGGTTCAGCGAACTGGGAGCATCATTGGTGTGCAGGGTGGACAGCACCAGATGTCCGGTCATGGCCGCGGTCATGGCGATCTCGCCGGTCTCCCGGTCCCGGATCTCCCCCACCAGCACGATGTTGGGGTCCTGCCGCAAAAAGGCCTTCAGGGCCTTGGCAAAGGTATAGCCGATCTCCGGGCGGACGTTGACCTGGTTGATCCCCACAATGTCGTATTCCACCGGATCCTCGGCGGTGACGATGTTGACCCCGGGTTTGTTCAGGCGGGAGATGCCGGAATACAGGGTGCGGGTCTTGCCCGAGCCGGTGGGACCGGTGACCAGTATCATGCCGGTGGGCCGGGTCAGGGCTTTCAAAATATCATCCAGGGCTTTGCCCTCGATGCCCAGCTGGGTCAGGTCGCCGCCCAGGCTGGTCTGCTCCAGCACCCGGATGACGATCTTCTCGCCGTATTTGATGGGCATGGTGGACACCCGCAGATCCACTGTCCGGTCGATAAGTTTGATGGAGAACCTTCCGTCCTGCGGCAGGCGCCGCTCGGTGAGGTTCAATTTGGAAAGCACCTTGATGCGCGAGGCCAGGGCCGCCGAGATCCGGCGGGGCGGCGACATGGTCTCCTGAAGAACCCCGTCTATCCGGTAGCGCACCCTCAGGATCTTTTCGTAGGGCTCTATATGGATGTCCGACGCCCCGCGCTTGATGGCGTCGATGACGATGCTGTTGACCAGTTTCACCACCGGGGTGGATTCGATCTCGGCCTGGCTGGCCACCTCATCCATGTCCTTCTCCACCAGCTCCATGTCCTCGGCGGCGATCTCCTGCTCCACCGACTTCAGGGCCTCGGCCCGGGTGGTGCTGCCGTAATGCTTGTCCAAAGCCTTCTCCAGCGAGGTCTCGGCGCAAACCACCGGCTTGACCTCCATCCCGGTGAGGAAGGCGATATTCTCCATGGTGAACACGTCGGCGGCGTTGGACATGGCCAGAAACAGGGTCCGCCCGGTCCGCTTGATCGGCATCACCTGGAATTTCTGGGCTATTTCCGGTGGGATAAGTTTTAGAACCTGGGGATCCAGTTCGGCGGTGGAAAGATTCACCGTGGGAAGGTTTAGCTGCTTGCCCAGGAACTGGGTGATGGAGTCTTCGGTCATAAACCCCAGCTTTATAAGACTGGAGCCCAGCTTGGCTCCGGAGCTTTTTTGCTCGGCCAAGGCCTTGTCCAGCTGATCTTTGGTTATCAACTCGGACTGCACCAGCATGTCGCCTAATTTCAAACCCATAGCATCTCCCTCAATTTGAAATAATATAGCATATGCAAGTTGCAAATGTCAAGCAATTTGTCTTTTAACTTGATGGCCCTTAATGGTCTACAAATACATGTTCCCTGAGCCGGTTGAATTTTTTATGACCGATGCCCTTGACCTTCATCAGGTCCTCGATTTTCTGGAAATCGCCGGATTCCCTCCTGAAATCAATTATTTTTTTGGCCATCGCCGGGCCGATGGCCGGAAGCTTCTCCAGGTCCCGCGGCCCGGCCCGGTTGAGGTCAATCTTTTCGGCCGGGACCTTTTTGGCGGCCCATCGATTTTTTGCGGCAGCCGGTTGTTCTTTCTGCCAGGGGGGCGGTTGTTCGATGGCCCGGGGCAGGTCCGGGCCGCCGTATTTAAGCTCCGGGGCAGCGCCCGGATGGCTTTTCTTGTAGAGCAGCACGGCATTGCCCAGCGCCAAGGCCACAATAAAAAAAATTATTACCTTTTTTTCATCCGGCGTTAACCCAAACATATTCCCCACCAACCAAGCGTTAAAACTTGATCTCCACCGAGGCATTGAAGGCGGTTCGGTCGCTGTTATTGCTCCTGGCAATCTTGTCCTTGGTGAAGCTGTAGTCAACCGAGGCCGATCCGGTGATGCTTCTGGTGAAATTGTACTTGGCGCTGGGCGACATGGTAAATGAGTGAACCAGCGAGGTGTAGCCCAGCTCGGTTATCTTTTCATAGCTGGTCTCGGCAAGCAGCTGTTTCAGGGCGGCTATCTCCCCTTCCGGGATCTCATTCCTGGCGCCGATGATGGAATAGCCGAACAGTGATGCCAGGCTGAGCTCGCTGTTGAATTTTATCCTCTTTTTGCCCAGCTTCCACAGGTTGAGCTTGAAACCCTTGGGGGCGCTGAAGGAATAGGAAACGGAACTGCTGGTCTTAAAGGTCTGGTTGTAGGTGTCCCGCCCCTGGCCGATAATGTCGTCGTTCTTCTGGCTGCTGTAATCAAAGGCCAGGCTGGTGCTGATGTTCTTCTTCCATCTCCCGGACATTGAAAGTATCGGGCTGAAATTGTTCTTGGTGGAGATCCTGACCAGCGCCTTCTGGTTCTCCCAGGTCTTGTCGATGGTCCGGCTGTAAGAGGAGGTCAGGCTGGCGCTGGTCAGGGTCTTTTTCCACAGGCCCCATCTCTCCAGGCCGGCCAGGGTGGCCCTCAGCTCAGGCCAGGTGACGCTGCGGCTGGAGTTCTGGGCATCGCCCACAATGATGGTATCATCGCTGCGGCGGAAGGAAAGGTTCAGCGACAGCCTCATCAGCTCCAGGCTGGTGCCCAGGGAGTATGAGTTGCGGATGGTATTGCGGTCGGCGCTGGCCTGAAAATACCTGGGGATATCCGCCACCTGCTGCTTCAGGCCGAACTGGTACAACAGATCGGGGCGCCTCATCAGCAGGTTCGAGGCCTGGCTGGAGTTATCACGGCTGAACGAGGCCTGGACCCCTCCCAGCTTGTTGAACAGGTAATCGATCTTTGTCACCAGCCATCGGGGGCTTCCCACCTCGGCCGAATCGTCCCGGGCCTTGTTGCGCCAGCCGGTGACTTTGGCCAGCCATTTGCCCACCTCCAGGCTGCTGTTCAGGGACAGGCTGTTGGAATTGCTGACGTTCAGCAGGTGGAAGGTGTCCACGATGCTGGGCTTGGCAGCCAGGCTGTGGCCCTCGCTGTATTGGGTGGAGAAGGCCAGGCTGGGCTTGATGACCTTCAGCCAGCCCAGGGTGGTGCTGTAGTTCACCCTCTGGGAACGTGAGGTCTCGGACCCCAGGCCGAACTTTCTGGCCCATTCCCCCTGAAAGAACCGGTCCTTCAGGTTTCTGGTGGTGTTGAAGGAGTAACTCAACGAATTCATCAGCTGCCAGGAGAGCTGTCCCTGGCCGTTTCGGGTCTCCCCGCTGCCATTGTTGTTCTTGACACCGGTAAGCTTGTCCCAATACCAACGCTGGGTTTGGTTGCGGGACCATCCCAGGCCCAGGGAGCTGGGCAGATAATAAAATTGCCACCCCGGCCAGGTCTTGAAGGATTTTTTTTCTCCCGAGCTCCAGCCATAGCCCAGGCTCAGGCCGGTGGAGGTGTTGCTGTCCGCCGTGGTCCGGCTGTCGGAGACGCTGCGGCTCCAATTGAACCGGGGCGAGATCCGGTCGATGGTAAGATTGGTCAGCCACCATTGGGTCATGCTCTTGGAGAAGGAAACGTCAAACCCGGCATTCCGGGAGAAGGCCCTCTGGGCCCGGCTCTCCTCCTCGGTAAGCCTGATATCGTCAGCCCCGTATTCGCCATACTGCTGGGATTCGCCGTATCGGAAGCCGACGGGAAGGGCCAGCCCCAGCCGTTCCAGATACAGCTTATGGGCATTGAGGCTGCCGTTCAGGCTGTAGCTTATATTCTTGACCCCGGAGCCGGTGCCGTCGGTATCGATCCCATACCAGTGGCTTCCGGTCTTGTTGTATGCGGCGTTGAGCGATAACAGGTCGGCAAAGTTGATCGAGGCGCTGGAGGCAATGGCGGTGCCCCGGTCCCGGCGGACATCGTCCAGCCGCAGTTCGTCGAACCAGACCTCGTCGCTGAAGATCCGGCCGGTGTCGTCATTGAAAATGCACAAAGCGATCCCGTTAAGTTCCTTCAAGCTGGGATTTCCCTTCAGGGAATAGTTGCCGCTGGTCCTTATCTTATTGGTGGTATCCGTCGGGAACGGCAGCTTCTTCAGGTCGCTGAAGGTTAGGACATCCATGATCATCTCCTGCCAGCCGGAAGACAGCGTTTGCTTGTATTGATAGTAACTGTTGGGATCGTTGCCGATCAGCCGCAGGGCGAACGATTTCCTGACCCGGGTGGTGTCGTTGCTGTGGGCCCAGATCTTCAGGGTTTTATACCCGGTGTAATTATTCTCCTTATCCCGCAGTATTTTCCAGGCTTTGACATAATGCCCGGAGCCCAGGCTGTCGATGTTGAAAACCAGGCTCTGCTCGAACTCCACCCTCCCTTGGTCGTCCTTCTGTTCGGTATTGGGGGGCAGACTATAATCGGGATTATCCCGATTGTTCTTTACCTCTATGGTGAACTTTTCGGAGGAGGCCACGGCGTCGAGGGTGTCGTTGGAAAAAACCCCCTCCTCCTGCCAGCGGTTGCCGCTGACCTCTACCATGGCTATCTCAAAAGCGGTGCTGGCCGGACAGCTGTCCACCCAGATCCGGGCATACTGTATGGAACTCCAGCCCAGCTGGGGCCCCACCGGCTGGGCGGTATCCAGCAGAGCCGACAGCTGGTGCCAGCCATAAGCATTGGTATCACTTTTAGAGAGATCGAAACGGAAAGTGTAATAATTATTGCCCAGCTGGGGCACGTCCAGAGAATCCAGACCGTTCATCTTGAGATCCTCGGTATCGTAATAACCGTTGCCCTCGGTGCCGTTTATTTTGCTGTAATCCGGTTTGGTTATGTCAACCACATAATCATCGGCCCCGTCGTCGCCCGATGAGGCCAAATAAGTGCTGTCATTACCCTTCACCCGGTCCAGGCCGATATCGTGGGCATCCATTAATACCGGCTCCCGGTTGAGGTTCAAAGGCTCGCAGTCCACTTTATTATTCTGGGGATGCAAACCCTTCTTGGTCCACCACACCTGATCCTCATCTATATTACGGCCGATATCTATATGGACTATTCCTTTACTATTTAAGCCCCTTATCCAGAGGTTCAGCAGTTTGCTCTGGCTTAAGTCCAGCCCGGTTTTGCTTAACAGCTGGGTGACCCCGGCCCAAGAGTTCAGAGTGTCCTGATGTCCGGCTTCATATATCAACCGCAATGTTCTGATGGTTTCGTTCCTCTGGGTCTCGTCGGTGATGGCGGGATTGATCTCCTTCATGGTGACCTGGGTGGTGGGGTTGTACCAGTAAAATGTTCTGGCCAGCATGGTGTCGGTCTTGCCCGGGGGGACGCTGGTGCGCACCCAGGCCGAGCGGCTGAGGTTGAACTCGTCGGACACCTTGCTGCCGTCCATATCGTCAATGTACACCTGGCCCTTGGTATTGGGGTTGGGAAAGTTGCCGGCGATCTCGCCGGTAAGCTTAAAGTTTGACGGGGCCTCGGTCTCCACCAGGGGCAGGGCATTGGTCCAGCTGGTGAGAAAATCGGGGGCGGCCTGGTAGCTTCCGTCCAGCCCGGCCACGATTATCCGGCGGGGCTCCTCGCCCAGCCGGGGCTTTTCATCCGGGGTCTGCTCGCTGCGGTACAGCCAGGTGCCTCCCAGCTGCCCGCTCTCCCCGAATTTATAGATGCCCCGCAGGCCGGCCAGGGTC
The DNA here is from genome assembly GCA_001777915.1 of Candidatus Edwardsbacteria bacterium RifOxyA12_full_54_48. Classification (NCBI taxonomy): domain Bacteria; phylum Candidatus Edwardsiibacteriota; species Candidatus Edwardsbacteria bacterium RifOxyA12_full_54_48. The sequence continues at coordinate 28,381 of MFFN01000003.1, forward strand.
TTGGACCCCAGAGCGAACGACGGCAGGTACTGGTAATCTATCTTAAGGGCGGCGCTGCTGCCCTGGAGGATGGTCTTGATCCGGTCGTTGAAGGTGACGGTGCCCATATCGTAATCCACCGTATATTCGCTGGAAGAGACCGGTGATCCGTTCAGGGTGACGCTGACCGTCCCCTCCAGCAGACGGCCCGGGGCATTCAGGGCATACATTGCCACGGTGGACTTATAGGTGATCAAAAAACGGAATTTGGCGGAATAATTGGTCAAATTCTTCACCCGGTAGATATCGGGGCAGCTGTCCGGCAGGGCCGGGGACAGGAACGGTTGATCTTGAGGGAAGGAGAAATAGCCCTCCTCTTGATTGATATAATAATCATTAAGGTTTCCGTCAGATTCCAGGAACAGAAGCTCCAGGAATGTTTTCTGGCTGTCAAGATCATTCTCCAACCATTCATTCTCTTTGCGGTATTGCAGCTTTATGGTCAGGGTGGAGAAATCGATCCCTCGTCCATTTAACGAATAATAATTTCTTTTTTCATAATTCCAACAGTAGCCGTTTATGGAATCCGGGGGCTGGCAGTTGGCCGGCTTCACCAGCATCAGGGTGTCCGAATTGTCGAAATCATGCTTGCTGGGATAATAACCGCCGTTTTTGGTCTTGTAGGCCACCCCCAGCACCGATTGGTCATAGATGCCGTTGGTAAGGATTATCCGTCCGGTGACGGGATTGTCCAGGATGAAATCGGTGATCTCGGTCTTGATGTCCATTTTAACCGGGCCGTAAATGGTATCCCGGGCAATTCCCCTGAAATCCCGCCAGCTCCGGTCCTTCAGATAATGGGGGATGGCATTGGGGGTGACGTAATCATTGCCCGACTTAATATATACTTTTATGGCCTCAATAGCATCGCCCCCCGCCAATCCCCCGGGAATGATCTCATATACCGTATACTGCATGAATTCATTGTCCGGATGGGTGACGGAAGACGCTACGTTCGAGCCGGAGAAGGTGTTGGTCTGGTTCTGTCCCTCGTCCTTGCTGGCGATGGCCGTCAGCTCGAAGCCCCCCAGCCGGGCCACCCCTTTCAGCCCGAACAGGCCCTTGTGGACCGTGGTCAATCCGCCCACCAGCGAGGAGCCGCTCAGGGAAAATTCGGTGTCGCCGGCCTCCAGGCTCTGCAGCACCTCGTCCTCCTGGCCCTCGTACCGCAGACGGACCTTGCTGCGCTTGTCAATTTCGGCCTCGCTGTCGTAATCGATCAGAACATGGACCCGGTCCCCGATCACCCCCTCCAGGTTCACCCGTTGCTCCTGCTTGATGTTTATCTTGTTGTCGTCGGTGGTGGCATTGGCGTCCAGGTCCCGGCCGATCTGGTTATAAGTGGTCCGGTCGTATCCGGCGGTTATCTTCTGGTTGCCGCTGACCTTTATCTGGGCCCCGGAGCCGAAGGCCTTGCCCAGCCCCGGAATGGGTATCTGGATATCGGGGATCAAACCCTCCCCGGTCCTCTCCTGGGGCGGCTTTGACAAAAAGGCATAATTATTCTTTGACCAGACGCTGTCAGTTCCAGCAGTTCGCAGTTTTTCCCAGAAGGCGGGCAAGCTGTAATACCGGATGGCAAATGGCTGCTGAGAAACAAGCTCCTGTTCTATCATCAGCCCCAGCCGGTAGTCGATGCTATAGCTGCTGGTCTGGGCGCTTTTCCGGAAGCCTTCAGCATTATAATCCGCCGTGATATCCTCCCATGGTCCGAATTCCTGGGCCCCGGCCTTTCCGGCGATGGTCAACGCCAGGGCCCCCATTACGGCAGCTAAAGATAGCGGATATATTTTGGATTTTCTATTGAGCATATGGTTAGTTTATCACAGCTTATGTTTCAACTTCAATAAAAATTCTTGCTTTTTGAGCAAATACCGTATAACATTACAGGCCTATGAAGATAATCGACCGGTATCTGATAAAGGGCCATGTCCTTCCGTTTATTCTGGCCCTGACCGTGCTGACCTTCGTTCTGCTGATGGACCGGCTGTTCGAGCTTATCAATATGATCATCCAGAAAAAGGTGCCGATCCTGATAGTCAGCAAGGTGTTTTTCCTGAGCCTCCCCTACATGCTGACCATGACCATCCCCATGGCGGTGCTGGTGGCGGTGATCATGAATTACGGGCGCTTGGCCCAGGACAACGAGCTGACGGCCATAAGATCCAGCGGGACCCCCTTTATCAGGCTTATCATCGCTCCCTTCCTGGCCGGGATCATCCTGACCGCCGGGCTGTATTTTTTCAACGACCGCCTGATGCCCGAGACCAACCACATGGTCAAGAACCTGCTGATGGACATCTCCGAGACCAAGCCCACCCTGCAGCTCAAAGAGAACATATTCATCACCGACTTTCCCGATTACAATATCCTGATCCGGCGGATCGACCCCAAAACCTCGGAGCTGGGAAATATCACCATCTATGAGCAGAGGGGGAATTCCCAGCCCCGGACCATCCTGGCATCCCGGGGGAGGCTGATGGTGACCCCCCAGGCCGCCTCGCTGAGGCTGGAACTGATGGACGGGGAGATCCACCAGCTGGACCCCGAGGACAAGACCCGCTATCACCGCATCAGTTTCAAAAAACATATTTTATATCTGCCCATGGACCCCCAGATCCAGCATCAGGTGCGGACCTACCGCAGCGATCGGGAGATGTCCTCGGGCATGATGCAGCAGGTGATCGCCGATATCCGGAAAGAATTGAGACCCCTGGAGGCCCAGCTGGCCGACAGCTCCGGTCTTCCGCCCCCCCGCTTGAGCCAGTTGTCTTCGGAGGTCCACAACCGGGTGTCGGAGATCCGGCGCTACCAGGTGGAGATCCAGAAGAAAATGGCCATCCCGGCGGCCTGCCTGGTGTTCATCCTGATCGGGGCCCCCCTGGGCATCATCACCCGCAAGGGCAACTTGGGGGTCAGCTTCGGGCTGTCCTTGGGATTTTTCGTCCTGTATTATATAGCCCTGATCGGCGGCGAGGAGTTGGCCGACCGGCAGATCCTTTCCCCGGTGCTGGCCATGTGGGCCGCCAACATGGTGCTGGGAGGCTGCGGCCTGATCCTGCTATTCTGGAAGAATTATGAACTCAGATTCAAAAAGAACCGATATGCCGATAAAAATACTGGATAGATATCTCACTCGGGAATTCCTGAAATCGCTGATCTTTTCGCAGACCGCCTTTGTGCTGATCTTCGTGCTGGTGGATATCTTCGAAAAGCTGGATATGTTCATCGACCACCGGGCGCCCTATCATCTGGTGGCCCTGTTCTATATCTATCAGATACCGTATATCATGATCCTGACCCTGCCGGTGGCCATGTTGTTGGCCAGCATGGCCACCATCAGCCAGATGGCGCGCCACCACGAGATCGTGGCCATGAAAGCCGCCGGGCTGAGCCTCTACCGGATATTCGCCCCCCTGTTCATATTGGGACTGCTGATAAGCCTGGCGGTGATGGCGGTGGGCGAGACCATCGTGCCGATCACCAACCAGAAAAAAGGCAACCTGGAGAGGATCCGGATAAAGAAGCAGCTTTCCCAGGAGCCCCAGACCAGGTTCAACCTGCTGTACGACGGCAGCCAGGGCCGCCAGTTTTTCATCAAAAGATACAACGTGGAAAAAGCGGTGATGGATTCGGTCTCCATTTTCCAGGTCGACCAGCAGAACCGGATATTGCAGCGGATAGACGCGGCCAAAGGCGTCTGGACCGGAAACGTCTGGCTGCTGGAAAAGGTCATAATCAGAAATTTCCGTCCCGACGGCACGGAGATCTCCGACAGCCTGCAGCAATTAAAACTCACCGGCTATGAGGAGGCCCCGGCTTCCTTCTCCAAGCGCGAGCTGCTGCCCGACGAGATGGGTTTCTTTGAATTGCGCCAGTTTATCGATCGGCTAAAAAGATCCGGCAACCAGGTCCAGCAATCGGTGGTGGATCTGTACCTCAAGCTATCCTTCCCCTTCGCCAATTTTATCATCCTGCTGTTCGGGCTTCCCCTGCTGTCCAATTCCCGCAAAGGCAGCACGGCCTCGGGCTTTGCCATATCGTTGTTGACCTGTTTTGTTTTTTGGGGATTGCTGCAGACCGGACGGGCCCTGGGGCACAGTGCCACACTTTCGCCCATCCTGGCGGCCTGGCTGCCCAACATCATATTCGGGGCCATCGGAGCCTTCCTGCTCTACCGGGCTCCCAAATAAAACGACCGATCCGGCCCAGCAATAACCACCGCCCCCGGACAGACATTGCCCTGGGGGTCCAGACTGACGAGGCTTCTGGCGGTTATTGCTGACGTTGATCGGTCGTTAAATATGCTCCGGCGAATTTTTATGGAATGCCTGACAGGCTCCGGCCTGTCAGGCATTTTTTTGATGACTGATTATTTTAGGTTCCCATCTCCCAGGAGGCCAGGTATTTTTTCTGCTCGGGGGTCAGGGCATCCAGCTTGGTGCCCATGGCCTGCAGTTTGATCTGGGCGATCTTGTTATCCAGCTCCAGCGGCAGGGCGTAGACCTTTTTATCCATGCCCTTTCCCTTCTTGACCAGCATCTCGGCCGCCAGGGCCTGGTTGGCAAAGCTCATGTCCATCACGCTGGCCGGATGCCCCTCGGCTGCCGCCAGGTTGATCAGCCGGCCCTCGCCCAGGATGATGACCTTGCGGCCGTTCTTGAGGGTGTACTCCTCCACGAACTCCCGGGTGGTCCTGACCGACTTGGAGGCCTTTTTAAGGCCGTCTATGTCCAGCTCGACGTTGAAGTGCCCGGAATTGCAGATGATGGCTCCGTCCTTCATGGCCTTGAAATGCTCCGGACGGACCACGTTGATATTGCCGGTGACGGTCACAAAGACATCGCCGATCTTGGCCGCCTGGGACATGGGCATCACCCGGAAGCCGTCCATCACGGCCTCCAGCCCCTTGACCGAATCTATCTCGGTGATGATGACGTTGGAGCCCATCCCCCTGGCCCTCATGGCCAGCCCCCGGCCGCACCAGCCGTAGCCGGCCACCACCACGGTAGAGCCGGCCAGCAGGATATTGGTGGCCCGGATGATGCCGTCCAGGGTGCTCTGCCCGGTGCCGTAGCGGTTGTCGAACATGTATTTGGTCTGGGAATCGTTGACCGCTATCACCGGAAAGGCCAGGGTCCCGGCCTTCTGCATGCTGCGCAGGCGGATGACGCCGGTGGTGGTCTCCTCGGTGCTGCCGATGATGTTCTTGATAAGATCCTGGCGGGTGGTATGCAGGGTGGAGACCAGGTCGGCCCCGTCGTCCATGGTGATATGGGGCCGCTGATCCAGGGCCTGGTTGATGTGCTTGTAATAGAGCTTGTTGTCCTCGCCCTTGACCGAGAAGGTCTGGATGCTGTAATCCTTGACCAGGGCGGCGGCCACGTCGTCCTGGGTGGACAGCGGATTGGAGGCGCACAGCCGAAGCTCGGCTCCGCCGGCCTTCAGGGTTCGCATCAGGTTGGCGGTCTCGGCGGTGACATGCAGGCAGGCCGAGATCTTGTATCCTTTGAGCGGCTTGTCCTTTTCGAACCTGGTGCGGATGGTCTGCAGCACCGGCATGTATTTGTCGGCCCACTCTATCCGGTTCTTGCCCTTGGTGGCCAGTTTGATGTCCTTGATATCGTAATTCATTCTTTCTCCTTTTGTTTTTTGCATCTATTCAGCCTTACTTGTACCATCGTTTCTCAAGATTGGCCACATAAAGCACATAAATCAGAAAACAAGATATTTTAATTGTATTTTTAGCTTGCAAGACGGAATGCCAATGCCCGCGGCGCGCTTAGATTCAAGTGCTTGGACATTTGCTAATCGGCCATTGCTTTCTCAACCATTTTGTGCCATCTGTGCCTTTTGTGGTTGAAGAGTTGCTATTTCTTGGCTGCGGATTTCAGTTTGTCGGACAGGTCGGTCTTCTCCCAGGGGAAGCCCTCATCCTCCCGCCCGAAATGGCCGTAGGCGGCGGTCTTGCGGTAGATGGGCTGGCGCAGTTTGAGCATGTTGATGATCCCGTGGGGGGTCAGGTCGAAGTACTGCCTGATCAGCTTGGTCAGTTTGGCATCCTCCACCTTGCCGGTGCCGTAGGTCTCCACCATGATGGACACCGGCTCGGCCACCCCGATGGCGTAGGCCAGCTGGATCTCACAGCGGGCGGCCAGGCCGGCGGCCACGATGTTCTTGGCGATGTACCTGGCGGCATAGGCCGCGCTGCGGTCCACCTTGGTGGGGTCCTTGCCAGAGAAGCAGCCGCCGCCGTGGCGCCCGATGCCGCCGTAGGTGTCGACGATGATCTTTCGCCCGGTCAGTCCGGTGTCGCCCTGGGGCCCGCCGATCACGAACCGGCCGGTGGGGTTGACCATGATCTTGGTCCGGTCGTCCATCATCTTGCTGTCCACCACCCGGTTGATGACATGCTTGATGATATCCCGCTTGACCTTGTCCTCGGAAACATTGGCGTCATGCTGGGTGGAGACCACGATGGTGTCCACCCTCTTGGGCACGCCGTTGACGTATTCGACGGTCACCTGGGACTTGCCGTCGGGGCGCAGGTAGTCCATGGCGCCCTTTTTGCGGACCTCGGACAGCCTCTTGCACAGCTTATGGGCCAGGCTGATGGGCATCGGCATCAGCTCCGGAGTCTCGTTGCAGGCATAGCCGAACATCATCCCCTGGTCGCCGGCCCCGCCGGTATCCACCCCCATGGCGATGTCGCAGGACTGCTCCTGGATGGAGGTGATCACCGCGCAGGTCTCGTAATCGAACCCGCTCTTGGCGTCGGTATAGCCGATATCCTTGATGGTCTCCCGCACCAGCCGCGGTATATCGATGTAACAATTGGTCGATATCTCGCCCGCCACCAGCACCATCCCGGTGGTCACCAGGGTCTCGCAGGCCACCCGGCCGTTTATATCCTGATCCAGGATGGCATCCAGTATCGCATCCGATACCTGGTCGCACATCTTGTCGGGATGCCCTTCGGTCACCGACTCGGAAGTCAAAAGGTGTCTCTCCGTCATTTTACGCTCCTTGAATTTTATGATTTATATTTGTTTATGATAGATCCACTTCGGAGCCGTCCCCCACGCTCAGCTTCCGTTGTTTGCCCTTGACCACGGCGTTATCGCCGATGATGGATTTTTTAAGCATGATCGAGTCCAGGCATACGTTCCGGCCGATGATGGTGTCGCTGATAAGGGCATTCTTTATATGGCTACCGGCGGCCACCGACACATAGGGCCCGATCACCGATTTTTCGATCCGGGCGGAGGGGTCTATGGATACCGGGTTGTTGATGACCACCCCCTTGATTTTAACGGATTTTTGGAGATACAGGTCAAGCAGCTGCCGGTTGGTGTCCAGCAGGGTCTCCGGCTTTCCGCAATCGTACCAACCGTCGACGGCGAAGGTCTCCATGGTCTGGCCCCGATCGATCAGCAGTTGCAGGGCGTCGGTCAGCTGATATTCGCCCTTGGTCCTGATGTTCTTTTCCATCAGGGTGCTGATGGCGCTATACAGCTTCGGCATGTCTTTGATCAGATAGATGCCGACGATGGCCAGATTGCTCCGGGGATGCTCCGGTTTCTCCACCAGTTTGGTGATCTTGCCGTGTTGATGCTCCACCACACCGAAACGCCGGGGATCGCTGACCTCCTTGACCCCTATCTGGCTGTTTTTTTTGGATAGCAGCTTCTTAAAATCAGTGCTGAAAACGGTATCGCCCAGAATTATCAGGGCATCGTCCTTTTTCACCGCCTCCCGGGAGAGGTATATGGCATCGGCCAGGCCTTTGGCCTCCGGCTGAACGATGTACTTTACTTTGAATTTATAATGGCCGTCCACATATTCTTTGATCCGGTCGCCCATCTGGCCCACCACCATCACGATCTGGTCTATCGGCAGGCCGACTAATTGATCCAGGATATGGCCGATCATCGGTTTTCCCGCCACCGAGATCAGGACCTTGGGGGTGGTATGGGTGTGGGGCCGCAGACGGGTACCGGCGCCGGCCACCGGAATTATCACCTTCATCTTCTTTCCTTAAGAACCGATTTCAAACGGTCGATCCTCTTGACCGGCATGGGATCCACCTCATTTAAAAGCGCCAGATAATAGCTGATGAAATCAGCCAGATACAACAGGGAGAACATCCGGGCCAGCGGTGATCTGCCCTGGCTTTGAATTTTTATGATCCCGGCCGACTCAGTGGTAATTATATCCTGTAGCACATCAAAACGCAAGCGGTTCCTGGGATGATCGCCGGAATCCTGCAGGAGCAATATCTTGGCCCTCGACCCGACCTCCGGCAGCTTCTCCCACCCCACGATCTCGTTATGGCACAGCTCCGGCATGGCCGCCCAATAGGAAAGTATCTTGGCGTTCTCGTTCAGCTGGTTGGCCCAGCGCCGGGCCACCGGAGCCAGCAGGTCGGAGGAGGCGTAAACCACCGGCAGGTAACCGTAAATATCCCCGGCGATCTGTTTGGCTTTATTCTCCCTGCCGGGTTTGTCGGCCGAATAATCGCCGGATAACTTTTTCAGGATATCCATCGTCTCATCCAGAGCCCCCGACTGATCGGATACCAGGCCGCTAGATATGAACAATCCCAACAGGCTGAAAAAAGAGTAGCCCAAGGCGCCCCGGGGAGGCAATCCGCCCGGGATGGTTATGAACGGAAGGCCCCCAGACAGGCACCTTTCCTTCAATTTTCCCCCGGAGGTTATGGCCGCCACGGTGGATCTTCTTTTAAGGGCTTCCTCGAAATCAGACAGGGTTTCCTCGGTCTCTCCGGAATAGCTGCTGGCGATCACCAGGTCGTCCTGGCCCACCCACCCCGGCAGGCCGTAGTTGCGCTGGACAAGGATCGCCGAGGGGACCAGGTCCGCCAGGCAGGAAGCCAGGATATCCCCGGCTATGGCCGAACCGCCCATCCCGCAGATCACGATATTGCGGTAGGCGGTGCGGGGCAGCTTGACATCAGCTTTCCGGGCGATCTCGATGGCCTGGCGGCATTGCCCGGGAAAATCTGCGATAATTTTTCCCATGCCGGCAGGGTCGAGCCTGGCCAGCAGCGGTTGGTCAATTTTGTCCAGATCGGTCATTGCAACTTTTCCACTAGATTTTCGTTTTGCTTTTTATAATGCCGGTGGCAAGCACTGCAGGTGCATTCGTCCGATTTATTGAAATCCAGCCGCCCCCCGCATTCGCACATCCAGCCGATTATTTTGGCCGGCACCCCGGCCACGATGGCGTAATCGGGGACGTTGAAACGGGCCACTGAGCCGGCCGCCACAAAGGCATGCTTCCCTATGGTATAGCCGCAGACGATGGTGCAGTTGGCGCCCAGGCTGGCCCCGGTCTTGACCAGGGTGGGGATCCATTTGCCGCCCTTGGGGAAGGCCGCCCGGGGGTTCATATCATTGGTAAAGACCATGGAGGGCCCGCAGAAAACGTTGTCCTCCAGGGTGACCAGGTCGTAGATCGAGACGTTGTTCTGGATCTTGCAGTTATGGCCGATCTCCACCCGGCTGCCCACGTAAACGTTCTGCCCCAGCGAGCAGTTCTGCCCGATCCTGGCTCCTTGGGATACATGGCTGAAATGCCATATCTTGGTCCCGTTGCCGATCTCTGCCGGCTGGTCCACGTATGCGCTTTCGTGCACAAAATAGTCGCTCATTTAAGCACCTTTTATTTTATGTTATTGAAAATTATTTTTCTTACGGCGCAGACGACATCGTCCACATCGTCCGGCGTCAATCGGGTATACAACGGCAGGGTGACCTCCCTGGCCGACAGGTCCTCCGCCACCGGGAGATCGCCGGGCTTGAACCCCAGATGTTCGCGGTAGTAGGAGAACAGATGCACCGGCAGGTAATGCACATTGCTGCTGATATTCTCCTGCAGCAGCAGTTCGATGAAACGATCCCGGCCGATCTTCAATTTATCGAAATCTATCAGCAGCGGAAAAAGATGCCAGCAGTGGCGGCCGTCGACGGGATCCCCGGGCAACACGATCTGAGGAATGCCGGACAGCCCGTTACGGTATCGATCAACAATATTTTTCCGCTTGACCAAGTTGCCTTCCAATTTGCGCAACTGGTGGATGCCCAGGGCCGCCTGCAGGTCCATCATGTTATATTTATAGCCCGGAGCGACGATATCGTACTGCCACTTACCCCCGGGGGCGAATCTTTTCCAGGCATCCTTGTTCATCCCGTGCAGGGCCATGGCCCGGAGCCGGTCGGCCATTCCCCCGTCTCCGGTGGTCACGGCCCCGCCCTCCCCGGTGGTGAGATTCTTGACCGCATGGAAGCTGAAAACGGTGAAAGGGCTTATGGAACCAATCTTCCGGCCCCGGTATTCCGCCCCGATGGCGTGGGCGGCATCCTCGATGACCGCCAGATCATGTTTTTGGGCGATGGCGCCGATGGCATCCATGTCGCAGCTTCGGCCGGCGAAATGCACCGGGATCACCGCCCTGGTCCTGGGGGTCACCGCCTGCTCGATCCGGACCGGGTCCAGGTTGAAATCCTCCCGGCGGACATCCGCCAGAACAGGAAGCGCTCCGACATGCAGGATCACGTTGACGGTGGCGGCAAAGGTATAGGGGGTGGTTATCACTTCATCGCCCGGGCCGATGCCCAGGGTCTTGAGGCACAGGAACAGTCCGGCGGTGGCGGAGTTCAAGGCGATGACATTATCGCACCCCAGGTACCCCCCCAGCTCCTGTTCAAACCTGGCGGTCTTGGGTCCGGTGGTTATCCACCCGGAGCGCAGGGAATCCACCACCTCATCTATCTCCTCCTGCCCGATATCGGGCGGTGAGAACGGCAGCATGGTTTCCCGCCGGGGCCGGTTTGAATATCTTTCATCCTGCATTTTAGGCATCCCTGAAGTTGGGGATTATCTTCCTGATGGATCCCACCACTTTATCATGTTCGCCGGATATTGCGGCCTTCTGCAAGGCCGGCAAAATTTTCGACAGTTCCTTCAGCCTGGCATGTTTCCCCCTGACCATGAAGATCTGGGCATGCTTGGTGGCTCCCACTCCCTCCTCGGCCGTTAACAGCTCCTCGTAGAGCTTCTCCCCCGGCCGCAGACCGGTGAATTCGATCTTAATCTCCGAATCGGGTTCGAACCCCGAAAGCTTGATCATATCCCGGGCCAGGTCCACTATCTTTACCGGCTGGCCCATGTCCAGCACGAACACCTCCCCGCCCTTCCCCATGGCCCCGGCCTGGATAACCAGCTGGACGGCCTCGGGGATGGTCATGAAATACCTTTCCATATCCGGATGGGTGACGGTGACCGGCCCTCCGGCGGCGATCTGTTTTTTGAACAAGGGAACCACGCTGCCGCGGCTGCCCAGGACATTGCCGAAACGCACCGCCATGAATTTGGTATTGTCCCGGCCCACCAGGGCCATTATCACCTTTTCCGAGATGCGCTTGGTGGCCCCCATGACGCTGGAGGGATTGACCGCCTTATCGGTGGAGATCAGGACGAATCTCTCGGCTTGGTGCTTCATCGCTGCCTCGGCCACCGCCTTGGTGCCGAAGATGTTGTTCTTGACCGCCTCGCCGGGATTATGTTCCATCATCGGGACATGCTTATGGGCCGCAGCATGAAAAACCACCTGGGGTTTGTATTTGGCGAATATATGATCCACCCTTTTGATGTCAGCCACATCGCAGATCAGGGTCTCCACTTGTTGCGCCGGATGACTGCGGGTAAGTTCGGTGGCGATCTCATAAAGGCTGTTCTCGCCCTTGCCCAGCAGGATCAGCGACTTGGGGTTTAAGAGAACGATCTGGCGGCAAAGCTCCGAGCCGATGGAGCCGCCGGCCCCGGTGACCACCACGGTCCTGTTGGTCAGATAGCCGGCGATCTCGTCCAGGGCGACATTCACCGGCGGCCGCCGCAGCAGATCCTCCAGTTCGATATCCCGGATCTGGTTGATGCTGACCCCGCCTTCGATTATCTCCTTTATCCCCGGGACGATCTTGAACTTCAGTCTGGCCGAATGGCACTGCTCGACCACCTCCCTGACCACCGAGCCCGGCGCCGAGGGAATGGCGATTATTATCTCCTGGGCCTTATTTTCCTCCGCCAAACGATCGATGTCCGCCCGACCGCCCAGAATGGGGATCCGATGGATCTCCCGGCCCCTTTTCTTGGGGTCATCGTCGATGAAACCTACCGGTTGATAGCCGTACTCCGGATGGGCCATCATCTGGCGGACCACCATCTCCCCGGCATCGCCGGCGCCTACTATCAGGATCCTTTTACGCTCTATATTTTTCGAATGAACATCCGATTGATATTGGTTGAACATCCTCAATCCCAGACGGAGCCCTCCGATCATGATGATGTCGCCCAGCCATTCTGCCACCATCACGCTCAGGGGATATCCGTCCAGCCATTCCAGGCCCATCACCACCCGGGCGAAATATACCCGGCGCACCAAAAATGAGGAAACAGCTATAAGCAAAGTGCCCAGGGTGATTGCCTTGAAAATATTGACCAGGTCATTGACCCCGATATATCTCCAGACCCCCCGGTAGATCCCGGAGAAGAACAGCAGCAGAACCCTCAAGGTGGTGATGAACAGCGCGATCCGGAAATACTCGGCCCGGTAATACTGGGGGATGGTCCAGTCGAACCTGAGGCTGAAAGCCAGCCATAACGACAGGTTCAGCAGCAGGACATCCGCCAGGAGCATCCACAGGCGTTTTTTCTCTATATATCTCATTTCGATCCTTGGTGGTTCTAGCCGGGCCCGGGTTTTATCACCGCCAGGTGATGGGTGCACAGCGGCCCGATGCCGGACAGGAGTTCGCACAGCAGCCAGCTGAATCCGGCCAGCCGGCGTGACAGGGGCGGAGCCAGGGTGGTTGTTTTGAGATCAAGCTCGCAGCCGGGGAACAAATTTACGATCTCGCTTCTTTTTATCCCCTGGACGTCGGGGTTGCCGGGATTATCGTACCTGAAATCGTACCACAGGATGATCCCGTCCCGGCGCACCACCCGGAGCATCTCGGCAGCGATGTTCCTTCTCATCTCGGCCGACAGTATGGAGGTGAATACCGTGCTCTGCAGGACGATGTCAAATTCCTGGCCGGGAAAGGCCAGGATTTCGCAGTTCCCCTGGGTGATGTTGATGTTGGGGTACAGGCTTCTGGCCCTGGCCACCCTTTCGGGCAGAAGGTCCACCCCGTAAAGATTGGCCGGGATGGCCCCGTATCTCATCAGCTCCCTCAGCCAGAATCCCTCCCCGCAGCCCACCTCCAGTATTTTATAACCGCCGAAATTCCGTTTGCCGTTCTTTTCCAGAAGTTTCAGCAGGACCCTTTCCCTCTGTTGCAGCATGAACAGATTGCCCCGGTTGAACAGGCTGTACCGGTCGCCGGTGGAATTTTTCCGGGATTGGTATCTTTTTTTTATTTGAGCCACCTCATCCATACCTGTCGTCCCTATCTTTTGCGGACTGGATCAAAATGCCCCTTTGCCGCTTATCACAGCGCTGATCGTTCTGAACAATATCCACAGGTCGAAGCAGAAGGTTCTCCTTCTGATGTAATATATATCCAGCCGGATCTTCCGGTCCATATCCAGTTCGTCCCGGCCCATCACCTGGGGAAATCCTGTCAGGCCCGGCTTGACCGACAACACCTTATTCTGCCAGGCTGAGTAGGTCTTGACCAGCGGCGGTATCTCCGGACGGGGACCCACCACCGCCATATCCCCCTTGATGATGTTGAACAATTGCGGTATCTCATCCAGGCTCCAGCGCCGCAAAAATCCGCCCGCCCGGGTGACCCTATGGTCCCCCTTTACCGCCAGCAGCGGGCCCTTGCTTTCGGCATCGGGCACCATGGTGCGAAACTTGTAGATCTTGAAGGGTCTTCCGTTTCGCCCTATCCGGTCCTGCATAAAAATGGCCGGCCCCCTGGAATCAATAACAATCACCATAGCCAATAACACCATCACTGGCAAGGAGATAACAATTGCCAGGATAGCTAATATTATATCACATGGACGATTCATTGTCTATCAAATATTGCATTTTGGTTTTGATGTAAATGTTTCGCTCATCGCAACCGAGAGGCCCACCAGGAACCAGATTATGGTGACGACCTCCGAGTCGCCGAAATTCCATTCCGCCATCCCGTTGGTCAGAAATCCGATGACCGCCGCCAGCAGGGCCAGGGCCAGCAATTTATGGCCCGGCGGGGATTTGGCTATGGTGCCGATCATCTGTCCGATCACCATCCACCATAAAAAAAGGAACGACAGCAGTCCCGCCAGCCCCATGGTGGCCGCGATGTGGATAAAATTATTATGCAGATGGCCCAGCCTTCGATTGTTCCCATGCAATCGGATGTCCTCCGACGAGCGCTTGGCCTGGTACAATTCGCCCAGGTCGATCAAACCGGTGCCCAGGACCGGCCTTTCTTTTATCAACTGCCACCCTATCCTCCAGATGGTCAGCCGGGCCTCCCAGGTGTTGTCCTTTTTGTAGGTCATAAACCTGTCCGAGGCGGGATTGAAAACGAACAGGCCTGCGCCCAGGGTCGCGGCCGCCAGCAGGATGATGATCAGATAGCGTTTTTGGAAAAGCAGAATGGATACTATCCCGGCCACCCAGCCCAGCCAGGCGCTGACCGTCTTGGTCAGGACCAGGCTGATAAAAGTTATGGCATACAAGGCGGGAAATAGATATCGTTTGAAGCCCGGTTGGTTCAAATAAAAGGCCGCCAGCGGCAAGAACAATATTCCGGCCATCATGAATATCCCCCCGGAGGTCATGGCCATCCCCTGAACGGCCAGCAACCTGGACTGCAGTCCGGCCAGATTCATGATCAGACCGAATATGCCGGTCAATGCCGTCATCAATGCCAGCAATTGAACCAGCTCAAATATTCTCTTGATGCCCTGAGTGTTGAAAGCCACCAGATATACCGCCGAAAGCAGATAGAATTTCTTCAAGCTGATGAAACTCTCCGCCGGTTTAAGGGAAAAGGCCGAGACCAAAAGCGATAGCAAAAAGAACCCCAGAAAGGGGGTATCCAGTACCGTCCGGTATCCCAGCCATCTCTTGGTGACGATCGATCTGGCCAGGAACGCCAGCCACCCGATTCCCAGCGATATCTGGCAAAAAGCTATGGAGACCGGCATGGAGCCGACAAACCCCACTAGCGATGCCTGTATTACCCGGTCCAGCATCAGGACGGTCTTATCATTCATAGTTACCGTCGTTCTGGCGGGATTCGAGTTGGTTCAACCATTCTCCCACGATCCTCTTCCAACTGAGATATTTCAGGGCATAGTCCCTGCCGTTAAGCCCCATTTGCTTTGAGGTTTCTCCATCCCCGGCCAGATCGGCTATCGCTTTGGCCAGGGCCGTCGGATCCTCGGGGGAAACCACCACCCCTCCCTTTGAGTCATGGACCAGTCTGGCTCCCTCGCCCCGGCCGCAGAAGATGACCGGCTTGCCGCAGCTCATAATGGGAAACATTTTGGACGGCCTGGCCCCCCGGAAAAGCTCCAGGTCCTTCAAGCAGACCAGCCCGGCCAGGGAGATAGAGAGATACTTATTGATCATCTCGGGAGGCACCGGGTCAAGGAACCTGACGTTATCCAGGTTTCGTTCTTGGGCCATCTGCTGCAGCTTATTGCGTTCCGACCCGCTGCCCACCATCAGCAGAACCATCTGCCGATGGGAGTCCCTTATTATTTGGAACGCCTCCAGCACCGAGCCCAGGCCCTGGGCAAACCCCAGGGTGCCGGAATACAGAATGATATCTTTCCCAGCCAGCCCCAGATCTGCCGCCAGCTGCATATCAACCGGTGAAGGGCGAAACATCTCCGTATCCACCCCGTTGGGAAGATACAGTATTTTCCGGGCCGGAAGTCCTTTGCTATTTATCAGCCGGTCCCGGATGCCCTGAGTTACGGCAATGACATATTTGGCTCGGTTATATATCGCCCTTTCGGCCATATATAGCATTCGGGCCGCAAGACCGTTCCTCATCAATCCCAGGTCGATTATGGAGTCGGGCCACAGGTCGGCGATGTTGAAGATGAACGGCACTCGGCGAAAGCAGGAATAGACCATGGCCGTCCAGCCCAGGAACAGGGGCGGTGATTCCACCCAGACAAGGTCGGGTCTTCCCGCTTTCATCATCCCCCAGAAGGACGACAGGGTGAAAGAAAGATAATTGAAAATCCGCTTCAACCCCGCACCGATCGCCGGATATATCCAGGTCCGGTGTATCTTTATCCCCTGCGATATTTCCCAGGAGTACATCCGGCTTTTATATCCCGGGAAATACCGTCCCAGCGGATGGTTGGGAATGGCCGTAACCACCTCCACCTGGTGTCCCTTGGCCACCAGCTCCCTGATCATGGCCTGTAGACGGACCTGCGGCGCCCCGACCTCCGGCGGGTAATATTGGGTCAGTATCAAAAATTTCATGATCGCCGATGCCTGTCCTCAAGAATTGATTTCTAGTCGCCGCCGTTCAGGGATGGTACCGGTTTATTCAACTGTCAATGCTTTCCGATACGCTGGTAAAAGGCGCTTAGTTTTCGGCCCTCGGCCGGCCAGTTGTATTTGTTTTTCACGGCCTCCCTTCCGTTGGCCCCCATTTTCCTGGCCTGGCCGGGATTGGCCAGTATATATTCGATGGCCCGGGCCAGCCCGTCGGGATCCAGCGGATCGACGCATAACCCGCATTTGTTGCCCTCCACAATGCTCCTCCACAGGGGGAAATCGGAGGCGATCAGAGGAAGGCCGGCCGACATGTATTCGAATATCTTGTTGGGCTGAGCATCGATATGGTTGGGCAGCGGGTGAAAGGTGACCACCCCGGCCGATGATCGGGACATTATCCTGGAGATCTCATCCCGGGAGCACCATCCCAGGTAATTCACCTTTTCCCATCCCCTGACCCCCTCCAGATGCTGCCGGTATTCCGGGGGATCGAACTCTCCGGCCAGGTTCAGCCGGATGTCCCGGTTTACCAACCCCAGGGCAGTTACCAGTTCGGTATTGCCCCGGATCTGAGAGATGCCCCCGATGTAGCATATCTCATCATTGGCAGCATAGGGGCCGTCAACGATGCCGCTGGGGTAATTGTTGACGTTTACGACATTCTGGTTTATCCGGGCGAACCGGGAATTGATCTGGGGGGTGGCGGTGACGATCCCGGATAGTCTTCCGGCCGCCCGGTTCTCAAATGATTCGACAAGCCGGCTAAGTATTTTACGCAGCGGTTTGGGTATCCAGTACCGGCCGTAAAGGGCCCGGGGCATATCCTCATGCACGTCGTAGATGACCGTCCGGCCCTTGTGTCTCATCAGCCAGGCGTACGGCAGGAACTCGATGTCGTGGAAGTGATAGATATCGGCCCCTTGGGCCATCGCCGTCCGGTAGGCGGCCAGGTTGGCGATCAGGAAACGCTTGATCCTCGGCAGGTCGACATCGGACAGGCCGATGATCTCAACGCCATTGGCCTTTTGGCTCACGGCCTTCCATACTATGAAGATCACCCGGTGGCCCTGGGCCGCCAGCCAGCTGCATTCCTTTTCAAAGATCCGCACGTCGGTGGGCTTATGAACGGTGGTTATATGGCAGATAACCATCAGCCGGCCCTTCCGGCTTTCAGCAGTTCGGCATAAATGCCGGCAAATATCTCCCGGTTGACGGCCACGGTGGCTTTCCGGCCGATGATCTCCCGGTTGATATTGGCCGCGGCCGCCGGATCGATCGACAGAGCTTGATCGATCACGCCGCTCTCCCCTTCGTTGACCACTTTGCCGTTGACCCCGTCGCTGATCCATTCCCGGTTGGCCGGCAGGTCGGAGACCACCGGAAGGCAGCCGCAGGCCATGGCCTCCAACAGGCTCACCGAGGTGGCGTCGCTCCGGGGGACGGATATGAATATCCTGGCCCGGTTGTAATAAGCCCCGTTTTCCCTGGACCCCAGAAGCCCCACAAAATCAATCTTGTCTCGCAGACCCAGGTCCTGCACCTGCTGCTTTAGCTGTCCGGTCTCAGTCCCTTGCCCGGCGATCACCAGACGCCAATCTTCTTTGGCGGTGTTCATAAATTCATGGAAATATTCTATTACTTTATCGATCCGATATAACTTACCATGCATGCGGTTTGAATATATGAGGTTCTCCTTTGGTATCCCCCGGTTAGGTTCAACCCCTATTCCCAGGTTGGCGATGACTATCTTCATCCGTTTACTCCCGGCCAGGTCCTCCATGGCCTTGGCCATATACAGCGAATCGGAGGTGCAGATATCAGCCCGGCTGATATTATACCTTACCATCTGCCGATAAAATAACCCCTGTTCGGGGGTCGCCAGGATATCGCTTCCCAACGCCGTCAGAACTTTGGGGACCTTATATCGTCCGACGGCCAGGATAGTGGCGGTGGCGGTAGTGTTGGCCTGCATGATATGTACTACCTCCGGCCGGTACTTTTTATAGATTTTGCGAATGGCGCCCACTGTCCTCAGAAAGGAGAAGGGATTCCTGACGGAAAAATCAACCGTCATTATTTCCGTCGCACAGCATTCGCCCTCTCCCGAGGGGCCGTTGGTAACAACTATGACCGTTTCGAACTGGTCCTGGACCATCCGGCAGAATCGCCACAGATGGCAGGAATCGGCGCCCACCAGCAGCAGACCCTTCATTGTCCCAACACTCCATCAGAATATTCCCGGATCTGATGATAGCTCAGTCCGCAGAGCATTGCATATAGGGATAGGAACCTGGCATCGGTAAGCGGGTTGTTGGAAAAAGCCGCCAGCAGGATGATGACCGAAAACAAAATCAGCATTTTGGGGTATGGCAGGCTCCGGTAACGCCAGCCGTGAATGACCGGGATCAGCACCTGACCCAGGTACATGGCCAATCCAATCAGTCCGTAGCGCCAGGCCATCAAAAAATATTCGCTCTCGGAGTACAGATGGTTCTGGTAAAAGTAATCCTTGTTGGGCCCGTAGCCTATCCAGGGAGATCGCCTTATCATTTCGGCCAGATGATCCCATATCTCCAGACGGTTCATAAAGGACATATTGCTTGCCAAGTCCGTCCTCCAGAGAGAGGATATATAGCCGATATTGAACAACGCCACCGCTCCCAGCATTATACCGCCGGATGTCAGCAGGATCGCCGCACTTTTCAGGGAAAATTTCTGCATCTGCCAATTGACCAGCAACATGGCCAGCAATGCCAGGGCTGCCGTCTTGGATCCGGTCAGCATCACCATCGTCACCGAGACCAGGCCAAAAAGAACAACCCATAGGTTCTTTTTGGCCGACAGGAAATAAGCCGCGAAGAATGACCAGAGGATGGCATTGTTGTTGGGATTGCCCATCACCCCCAGCAGTCTTTTAGGGGCCGAGCGCCCCAGACTGTCAAGTCCGAACCCGGCCAGGCGGGCGCTGTCGGCATAAAATGGCATCACCCATTTATTGAAATCGAACAGGTTGAGATAATTCAAGATATTGAAGGCCAGCAACAGTCCGAATACCGGCCGGGCCAGTTTTTCCCATCCATTGGGGGCCTGGTCCTTTAACAGCAGGCAGACGAAGACGATAATAACAGCATACTTGAACAGTTTATAATATTCAAAATAATCCCTCAGGACAAAAAAACGGCCGTTGCCCAGCATGCAGGCCAATATCCATACCGCAAAGAGGTTGATATAAATTAAATAGGCCGCCAATCCTTTGGAAAGCGGCAGAGGACGTTTGATGTTGAATATCAACACCAGGGTCATCAGATACACCGCCAGGTCCTCGGACCTCAGCAAAGGAACTCCTCCGCCCAGGCTGATGTTGGGCAGGAGAAACAGGCCCCCGACAAAAAAAGCCGCTATGACGTTATAGGCCCTTTTCATGGCCGCTGAGCGGACATCAGATGCCGGAAGCCCCGGCCTGGGCCAGCTTTTCTCTCAGCTGTTTCAGGGTCAGATCCCCGGTCATCTGAAAAGCACTCAGATCGAGGCCCAGGATGGTTTCCAGCTCCAGCTGCAGATTGATGACATTCATCGAATCCCACCCGGGGATATCGTAAAGCTTCAGCCCGTCGACCACCTGTTCGTCCTTCAGCTCGGGGAAAACATTCTTCAGGGCGGTTCTGATCTTCTCCATCGTAACCTCCTATAATTTAATTAAGGCGGCACCCCAGGAAAGGCCCCCGCCAAAGGCCACCAGCAGCACCTGATCCCCGGGGCCGGCCGACCCGCTGGCCACCACCTCGCTCAGGGCTATCATCACTGAAGCCCCGGCAGTATTGCCGTAATTGTAAAGATTGACATAAAATTTGGAGCGGGGTATGCCCGAATTAACCGCTATGGCGTCGATGATGCTGATATTGGCCTGATGGGGCACCACGACCTTCAACTGCGATCTATCGACCTGGTATTTGGCCAAAATCTCATCGATGATTTCGCTGCCCCGGGCCACCGCAAAATCGTACACCTCCCGCCCTTTCATGGTGAAATACCAGTCCCGGGGGTTGCTTACCTGGGGCCCCGGCAACATGGTCCCGCCCCCCGGGACCTGGATGACATCGTGCCCCCGGCCGTCGGTTTTGATTATCGATCCGATGATGCCGGGCGAGGCCGGATCGCTGCCCAGCAGGACCGCCGCGGCGCCGTCGCCGAAATAAGGAAAGGTTGCAAAATCGCTGGGATTCAGTATTTTGGAGTAAAGTTCGGAAGCGATGACCAGAATGTTGTCGTATTGGCCGGATCTTATCAGGCAGTCGGCGAAATGCAAAGCATATATCCCGCCGCTGCAGACGCTGTTGACATCGACTGCGAATGCTTGGTCGGCATTAAGCAGGGCCTGGACCCTGGCAGCGGTGGCGGGCTGGATCCGGTCCGGAGAGGAGGTGGCCAGAATTATCCCCTGCACTTTGCCGGGATCGAGGCCGGCCTTGGCCAAACACTCCCTGGCGGCCAAATAGGCCAGGTCGGAGGTGCACTGCTCCGGGGCCGCGTAATGCCTGGCCTTTATTCCCGTCTTCTGCTCGATCAGGGGAATGGCGTTGGACGGAAACTGCTTCAGGTCGGAATTTCTCACCTCCGCTCCGGGGATGTGGTGGCCGGTGGATATTATCCTGCTATGCATCATCGTTCCCTTCTGCCCATTGACTATACAGAGGCTCCAGCTCCGGGTATTTTCTCAGGAAAGCCTGGTCGGTCTTCCTGGTGTCGCCGATGACCTTGGCGGGATTGCCTCCGATGATGGCAAAATCCGGGAACTCCCCCCGGACGTAGCTGTGGGCGGCCACGATCGACCCCTTCCCTATGCTGGTGTTCGGCATCAGTATCGAATGCGGCCCGATAAAACTGTACTTTCCTACGGTGACCGGCCCGGTGATGTAACCTTTGAGCTGATGGTGATCGCTGTATTTCTCCCCGTAAAGCCTTATGGAGATATGGCTGGAATGGGTGAATATCCCCACCCAGCCTCCTATCTGGCAGCCCTCTTTGATGGTCAGGCCGTGGGAGGCATCCAGGATGGAGTAATGGAAAACGAACACGTTGTCCTCCAGCACCAGCCCCCCCGGGGAAACGATCACCGCGGTATTGCTGATCCGGGTGTTCCGGAGAACTTTCCGGCCAGGCCCCCGCTTGACCCTCACCATCTGGGGCTGATACAGCCGGCTGATCTCCGATATCACCCTGGCCCTTACCCGGCCGATTATGTTACCCATAGGCCTCCGATCTCTTTCCGGATATTTTATAGAGCCACACCAGGGCCCCGCTTAGATAGGCCAGTTGGGTGGCCGAAAGCATATACAGCCCGGCCTGGATGCTATGGGCCACCACTGCTCCGTATAAAACAGACAGCACCAACAGCAGGTTGCCGAACAGCCCCAGATACAGCACCTCCTTCTGTTTGTTCACTATGATCGGGATCTGGGACAGGGGCGACACGATAAAGTTCAGGAACAGCCAGGGGGATAATATCCGGGCGTACTCCCCGGCCGCCTGCCAGCGCCCGCCGAAAACCATCGAGAACAGCGCCGGAGAAAAGAGATATATCAGGATAAAAATCGGCAGGGCCGCCAGAAACAGCCCGGCGATGGTCCTCCCCACCAGTTTTTGGAGGTCCTGACCGCTATTATAGGTTTCCGCCGCCTTCTGCAGAAAGACCTGAGACAGCGAAGCCCCCATCAGGGTAAGCGGGGCCCGCAGGATCCTGACGGTCAGGGTGTACAGCCCCAGGGTGACGCTGCCGAAATAAAAAGTGATCAGGAAATTCGTGCCGGAGAGCTGCAGCATATCCATGAAAGCGTGCAGCGAATTGATCAGGGGGAAATCTTTGTATCTCCTGGCGTTGGATTTTATTTTTTCCCAGCTGATGGCACCGGGGATGCGGTTTTTATCCCTCCATATCTGGTATCCCAATATCCCGGTAGCCACGCTTTGTCCCAGGACCCCGCCGCCGATCAGTCCTCCAACCCCCCACCCCCCCAGGCCCATTCCGATATTGGCCAGGGAGGATGATCCGTATTGGAACACCCGGGAGGCCGAGAGCCTTTTATACTGTTTGTTGCGGTTCGACCAGTAATTGAATATCTGATAGGCCCCGGTCAGTACTATGGAACAGGGGACCAGATACAGCCAGGGGGCCAGCTTCAGGTCCCCCAGAGCCAGGGCGATCCTGTTTTTTGCCAACACCACGGCCAGCAGGGAAAGTCCGCTTACGGCGATGGTGATCAGGCCCGACAGGGCCATGATGTTGAGGGCATCGTCATCTCCGGCCGGAAGCATGATGGCCATCTCGTAACGGCCGGTGGCGATAATGCTGAACAGGGAGACCACGGACAGGTACAGGGCAAACATCCCGAATTCCGACGGCGAATAGATCCTGGTCAGTATCGGAGAGATGCCCAGCTGAATGGCCTGGGCGATTATGGTCCCGGTCATCAGGGTGGCTACGTTGACGGCGAACTTTCCGCGAGCGTAGTTTTTGATATTGACATTGTCGTTAAAAAAATAACCCATTCCGCTATAAAAACTTCAGGTTCAGCACGATCGGTCCCTGACCGCCCCTTTGATGAACACCGCCAGCAGTCCCAGCATCAGCCCCAGAGCCAGAGACATCAATACAGTGGAAAGAACTTTCGGCCTTATGGGGTCCGTCCCGGCCACCGGCTTTCCAATGATCCGGTAGCCGGTCAGGTTCTCCAGGCTGTTGCGAAGATTATTGATCTTCACTTTGAAATCGTTGATCGAGGTCTCCAGCTCGGCCGGATTGAAGTTGGGGTTCTGCCGGAAACTGCCGGATCTCTGCAGGCCTTCCCTGATCAGCAGGGCCTTCTGCAGATTCTCTTCGGTGTCCCTGATGCTTTGATCCAGGGACTTCCGTTCTTCTTCTATCTTCTGCTTGATGAACAGATTGTCATTTAAATGGGCGATGGCCCCCAGCAAGGCCTTCTCAGCCGGCGGCCCCGGTTGTCTGGTCTGCACTACCAACCTGAATATATTCTCCGATCCCTTTATCTCCTCGCACCTTATCCCCTCGATGATCGCAGCATCGCCTGGGGGGAACATTGTCCCCGGCGGGCCCGATTTGATACGGTCCCATAGCTGGTTTATCATGGCCTTGGTCTCGGGGATGTTGACCAGAGAGACGGTGGTGGGCTTTGATTTAAGGGGACTGGTCCCCCCCACATTCACCAGGACGAACAGGGTTCCTTTGGATTCGGAGGAGATGGCCGCCAGTTTGCCGCTTTCCGGAACGGCCGCCAAGGCTTCGGCCTGGTATATTTTGGGGGAGGTCAATGAGAATATCAGCCCCGCCAGGGCGGCCAGGATCATAGCAGATCCGATGATCCTCCAGCCCCGGAATACCTGTTGCCACAGGTCCTTTAGCTCCCGGTCGTTCGGGTTATCCATGGCGCCCTCCGTTATAGGTTTATCAATAAGCATTCCGGGGGAATATCACCTGAAGCACGGTCCGGATCAGTATCTTGACGTCCAGGAACAGCGACCAGTTCTCGATGTAGAAGATGTCGCACTTGGTGCGTTCCACGATCGAGGTGTCCCCCCTCCAGCCGTTGACCTGGGCCCAGCCGGTGACGCCGGATTTCATCTTGTGCCGGGAGGCATAGCGCGGGATCTGGTCCTTGAATTTCTCCACGAAGAACGGCCGTTCCGGACGGGGCCCCACCAGGCTCATATCCCCCATGATGACATTGAAAATCTGGGGCAGCTCGTCCAGGCTGTATTTGCGCAGAAAGGCGCCCAGCGAGGTCCGGCGGTCGTCGTTGGGCTTGGCCCACACCGGCCCGGTCCTGTCCTCGGCCCCCATCCGCATCGAGCGGAATTTCAGCATGTTAAAAGTCTCTCCGTCATACCCCACCCGCTCCTGGGCGTAGAATACCGGCCCGGGGGAGGTAAGTTTGATCAGCCCGGCCAGCAGCAGGTACAGCGGCGAAAGGACCACCAGTCCCAGGGTGGCGGCGGCCAGATCGAAGATCCTTTTATTGATCAGGTCCCATTCCGTCAGCGGGATCTCCCGCAGGCCGATCACCGGTATATTGCCCAGCTGGGAGATGCTGGTGTCCCGGCCGATCATATCCATCAGGTCGGGCACGAATTTCACCTCCACCGGCCGGTGTTCCGCGGAGTTGACTATCTCGTTGAGGTCGGACTGCATATCATGCGGCAGGACTATGAACAGGGCATCCAGCCGGTATTCGTCTATCAGCCGGGATATCTCGCTGTATTTTTTTACCTCCAGTTGCTTGACCGCTGTCTCGCCCAAGACCGGTTCGTCGGCTCCGTTGGCCGAGATCAGGCATTCAATCCCGTAGCCATACTCGGGATTGAATTTCAGCTGTTCGATGATCTTAAGGGCGATGTCCCCGCTGCCGATGATGGCGGTCCTTTTCAGTCCGACGCCATGTTTGGCCACGATCCGTCTGAAAATGCTTACCGCCATGATCCGCTGGGCCGAAAGCAGGAAGAAGGACAACACCGTCGCCATGGCCAGCACCAGCCGGGACCAGACCACCTCCCGGTAGAAAAAGGAAAAGGCCATGATGGCCACGATCCCCACAAAAGTGCCCTTGGCCACCCGGTAGATCTCCTCGTCGGGAGCGAACCGGCTGCGGTTCTCATACAGCCCCAGCAACCAGAAGATGCTGACCCATAAAAAGGCCACCACCAGGGACCCGACAAAATACGGCCTGAAAGGCGGACGGCCCAGAGGAATGGGAAACAGATGGGAATCGAACCGCACCCAGAATGAAAGGATGAATGCCAGTGCGATGACCAATACATCGGCGGTCATGATCATCCCGGAATATGTCAGCTGCCATCTGCGGTTCATATTCTATTATCCCGTTGATCTGCTGTTGATTTAGACTTCCGCACCAGGTACCAGTCGATCAGACCCCTAAAAACCCCGGCGAACTGGGCCGCCGCCCGGCCCAGCAATATAAGCGGCGAAAGAGATCCCACCACCGGATCCTTTGCCAAAGCCTTCAAAGTGAAAGGCAGTGATATCAACAAAAATGCCAGTGCGGCAAAGACAGAGCCATAGACGAAAACCCTGCCGAACAGTCCCAGCAGCAAAAGGGCAATTATCATCGGAGCCAGCAGCAGCTGCAGCTTCATGACCTGCGGGGTGTGTGAATCGGAGACCAGCTTGTTGGGATTCTTCCTGACCGCCAGCATCCGCCAGTAGGCAAATTTAAATTTTTTCCTGAAATAGGCCGCCAGGGTCGCCGGATGAAGGTGATAAACCAAAGCCTGCGGGGCGAAGATCATCCTATGGCCGGCATTGTGCATCCGGTATGAGAGTTCGACATCCTCGGCACAGGCCACCTTGAAGCTGGTATCGTAACCCTTGAACTGGAGGAAAACATCCCGCCGGAAGGCGGCCGAATAGGTGTCTACGAAGTCTATATTTTCCCTTTTCCTTAAAAGATCGTATTTATCCTCATATTCCAGCTGAACGAACCTGGCGGCGATCTGATGCTGTTTGGTGCGATAGGCCCCCTTGACCGCAGTTACATTCGGGTCGGCTTCCAAAGGACCGATCATCTTTTCCAGCCAGTCCGGCTGGGGAACGCAGTCGGAATCGGTGAACACGATCACCGGGGCCTCGGCCTGGGAGACGCCGTTATTCCTGGCTGCCGCCGGGCCGGCATTGCCTTGTTTTATCGATTTGATGTCCTGATGTCTGGCGACAACCTCGGCGGTTGCATCATTGGAGCCATCGTCCACCACAATGATCTCATATTCCGACCGGCCTATGGTCTGATCGGCCAGAGCATCTAAACACTGTCCTATGGTCTTCTCTGCGTTATATGCAGGGACAATGACCGAAGCCCTCACGGCCTAGCTCCTCCATATGTTCCCTTAAAAATATGTTTGCCCAGGGTCAGTCCCCCTTTGGCCAGACGCTTGAACTCCCGGGGATCGGTCAAGCCGTCCAGCAATTTGCGGAGGATATATGACGGCCGCATGTAGAATTCTTTTCGGGCCCGGTCGCAGAACTCCACCAGCTCGGTATTGGAAAGCCCCGGCCGGCTGACGATGCTGTTATGCATCCCGTCAGGCGTCAGCCACTCCCGGAAATCGCCGGTGGTCAGGTAGCCGTTGCTCTTGGCCCACTGGTAGGCCTCGGTCCCCGGGTATACCATTATCGGGAAGAACTGAGCGGTATCCGGATTGAGCTCCTTGGCGAATTTCAGGGTGGTCTCCAGGGTATCCCTGGTCTCGCCGGGGTTGCCCACCATAAAACAGCCGTGCAGTTTGATGCCGGCCTTTTTGGCGTCCCGGAAGAACTGCCGGACCCGCTCCACCTTCATGGATTTTTTCATCTGGTCCAGCACATTTTGATCGCCGCTCTCCACCCCCACGCAGAACAGACGGGCCCCGGCCTTCTTAAGCATTTGCATCGTCTCCAGGTCGACGTCGCAGCGGGAATTGGCCGACCACTTGATCTTGATGCCGCGCCGGATGATCTCTTCGGCAAACTCCAGGCACCTTTTCTTGTCGAAGGTCAAAGTGTCGTCCTCGAACATCAATTCCTCGACGTCGGGAAAGTTTTCCAGGATGTATTCTATCTCGTCCGCCACATTGGCGATGGAGCGCAGGCGGGGCTTGCGGCTGCAGAACACCTGGGGGTAGACGCAGTAGACGCACTGGTAGGGGCAGCCCCGGCCGGTGATGATGGTGATTATGGGATACTGGCTGTGGGCGTAAAAATAATCCTTGTAGTTAAGGTGCTTGCGGTAGGCCTGGCTGACAAAGGGCAGGGAATCGATGTCGTCCCTCAGTTCCCTTTCACCGGTATTAATAAGCTTGCCCTTATGTCTTAGCACCATTCCCGGAATATTATCGATTGGTTGCCCTGATCCCAAATTCCCGGCCAGCTCAGCCAAAGTGTCCTCATACTCCCGTAAAGCCACGGCATCGATGGCGTCATTGATCCCCAGACTTTCCTCCGGCAGGGCCGAAACATGCGGGCCGACCAATATCACGAACGAATCGGGGAGCATTGCTTTGATTTTGGCTCCGGTCTCGACGTCGCTGAAGATGCTGGGGGTGCTGGTATCGATGACCACCAGGCTTGGGCCGAATTCCCTGATTATCGGCACCAGCTGCTCCCACTCCATGCCCGAGGCCGGGCAGTCCAGCAGTTTGACCTGGTGGCCCTTCTGGTCCAGCACCTCGGCGGCGAAGGCCAGCCACATGGGGTAATAGAAGGTGCCGCTCTTGGTGACGGCCGGGCTACGTTGTTCGCGGGAGAATTTGGCGAGGAACGGGGGGTTTAGTAGTAATATATTCATAAAATATCATTCACCTGAATTATTTTTTTTTGCACGACGACCCTGATAATATCATCGTATTGCTTGATTTGCTCTTCAAAAAAACCCAGCTCTCCATTAACACTGATTGCCCTCTGCGGACAGCATGAAAAACAATACAGACATCCAATGCAGTTCTCCGAGAATTTATCTGGCTCCGGTTTGCCCATTGGGCAATATTCTTTACAATAACCACATTTAATGCACCTTGAATGATTATGATTCAAAAGGACCGACCCCATTTCATTGTTTATCATAACTTCTTGAGTTACCCCTAGCCTAAAGAGCAATTTATTGCCCAAACCTTTATCGAAAAGACTACCAATACCTGGTGCATGTCGTATTTTTTGAAAATATTTTTGCAGTTTTTTATGCGTAACCAAAGCCGTTAGCCAAGATATTTGAGGTCTTTTGAAGGCTGTCGAAAAAGACCCCAATCCAAGTGTTTCTAAATATTCTAAGTCTTTGCCGTTTAATTTCCCGCGTTCCTTCGCTTCTTTCAATACCGGGACATCATTGATTGGTACATGGGCTATTATTGCTGCTGCTGCGTCAATCAAATAAGGGTTAGAACCAGCTACGATCAATCCACCCTTGATTGGTGTTCCAGTGGTTGGACCAGTCCCCTCCATTGCTATAACAGCATCCAGTATATGTAAATTTGGTTTGATCTGGTCATTTAAATTGCAGATGTTCTTTATTAAACTATAATGGGTTTTTTGTTTGTTTTTCATACCAGCAAGACAACCGATGAGGCTTTTCAAGCAAGCACTCATTTCAGTCTCATAATGCATTTTCAATTTTGGCAAATTTATAAAATAATCTGCCTCAAAAAATATTTTTGCAGCCATGGCCACCACCCCGTCTTCAAACACCACATCCCGCGCGTCAACCGAATTGGTGTCCAAGTATTTTATTCCCAATTTGTCCGACAAAACGTCAACCTTCAATCTTTTTATAACATCTATACCCTGGCGATGAAATCCAGAATTAGTCCCCTCTGCTATGGTTATGTTTTTGTACCCCTTGCTATGTAATATTTTCACTACTGCTACTATTATACGCAGGTCAGTAGTGTTGCCGGTAAGTGCATTCATATTGCTGTTTAAATTCGGCTTAAGAACAATAGCCGCATCTTTATTAACCGGCAGATGATTGTCGTATTGAGTTATAATCTCTTCTACCGATTTATATATCCCACCAGCGGTATCTGCCCGTTTGATGATTATTTCATTTTTATATATATCAACCGACATATTTCGATCGGTTCTTTTTTGCAAGTTCATACACTTCATCTGCCTTCTTTGCATAATTGGTCCATGTATATTGGGCCGAACGTCTGGGCCCCGCACTGCCCATCTTTTCAAGAAGTGCGTTATTATTTATTAATTCATTTAGCCTTGCATTGAATTCTTCTTGTTTGTCTGGATTGAACATTTCCGCCACCCCTTCGGCAATTTCTGGCAATGCTGTTTTATTGGAACATAAAACAGGTGTTCCGCAAGCCATGGCCTCCAACACAGGCAGCCCAAATCCCTCACCGAAAGAAGGAAACACAAACAACTTTGCACCATTGTAAAGTGATATAAGTTCTGCAATACTTACCTGACCCGTGAAAATAGTTTTTTTATCATCGCAGGTAAAACCACGCCCGGCAATATTAATGCTTTCGTCCACGAACTTGGGATCTTGGGCACCAACAATAACTAAGGATATCTCTTTATTGTTTTGAATTAGATCATTAAAAGCCTTTAACATTCCTGATAAATTTTTTATCGGTGCAGTTCTACCAACGCAAAGTATGTAAGGAGTGTTTATCCCATATTTCTTCAACGTCCGCCTTACAACAATATATTCAATTTTCTTAAACAAAGGCGATACCCCGCATGGTATCACATGGACTTTTTCTGGACTAACACCGTATCTGCTAACAATCTCTTTTTTGGAATATTCCGATATCGTTATAACCTGATCAGCATTACGAGCGCTTCTTCTCACCAACAGCTTCATCTGTAAAGTTCTTAAACGTCCGAAATAATTGGGATATACTTCGTAAAGAATATCATAGATCCCTACCACGGTTGCACACGGCATCATATAAGGCAGAATATAATGGGATTGGAACACATCCAGTTTATCCCGACGGGCCAAAATATTAAAACCGACGAGATAGTTGAATTGGCCGGCATTTGTAAACAGCTCCCGGTGTTGCGCGTAATCTTGCATATGTCTGCCGACTCCGGCATTTTTATGGTACAGGTAATAATGACTATTTTTGATTATCCCTCGGCCGGCAACGATCTGGTTTTCCACGATGGATTTTACACCCTGGTCTATGCCGTCCAAGTAATGGGCATCTATGCCTATGTTCAGAGGAGACGGCATATCACATCGCTATACCAGCATTACGTCTGCGGAATTTTTGCTTTGCAGAATCAACAACGCCAACCAGCTTTGCGCCGGTAGCTTCCCAGGAGTGGTGCTTCTTCGCGAAATTATAGGCATTATGACCGAGAGAACAAATAAGTGCTTTATCGGCCAGGACCTTGATGCAGGCTTCTGCGAAATCAACATCATTGTCTGCTATCATCGCTTCCTTATTATTGGTTATTTTCACCCCAGCGGCACCGGCCGAAGTGACCACTACTGGCATTCCCCGCCCCAATGCTTCCAGGAACTTCATTTTGACCCCGCCTCCAGACCTCATGGGAATGACTACCATGCTGGACTGATTATAATAGGGTTCTACATCTTCGACGAAGCCCGTGACCATGATTCCCGGTAGTTTCGAAAGCTCCCGCACTTTCGAAGCGGGATTGGCCCCGACAATGGTAAATGTTGCCGTCCCCAGGCGTTTCCTTATCCTGGGGAATATGTTACGTGAAAAATAGTTCACAGCATCTATGTTGGGGCCATAAGCCATACTGCCAACGAATAATATGCTGTTGCCAGCCACTTCTTTCCCTTCTTGCTGCATATGACACTCTGTGCCCCTTTCCAACACAGATATTTTGCCAGCATGCTTCTTCGCTGTTTTTGCCACCAATTCCGCTCTGTCTTCATCGGTTATGACTGTTACGTGGTCAAATGCCTCGACCATTCTTTTTTCCCAACCGATCCAGCAGATTTCCTCCCTTTTCCATAAAACCTTTCTGAACCCCGATCTTTCATGCAGCATTTCCCTTTTGGCCAGCCCGGATTCAATATTTTGCATGTTGATGATCTTTGGGACATTTAGGTTCCAAGCCAAATGGACCATATATCCATGCTCAACAAATACAGCTGCGATATTGCATTCCTTCGAAATATTCTCAATTGCCTGCTTCATCTCACCGCTTTTATTCCTGGCCGTTTTATAGGGCAGATTGCCAGACCAACTTTCCATCAAGGCCAAGGCTTTATTTTCGTGGTCCCTGTTAAAGAGCCGTATCTTGACGTTTTCCGGCAATGCTGCTATTTTTTCCACTTCTTTTAAAAGGTTTGAATGGAAGCAAAAGACTTCAATGTCATAGGTTTTTGACAGCTGACGAAAACAATGAGTAAGACTGATTGAGCCCCCGGAGTACAACGTCGGCGGTTCAGGTGCTAGCCAAAGTATCAATTCCCGTGACTTATCTGATATCATTTTTATCTTACCCACCACCTATACCAAAAAGGATTGTTGCGACTAAGATTTTCCCAATTAATTTCCACAGGTGTCAGACCATCCAATAAAAGAAGATGTTTAATATCATCCCCACAATCCATTTTTGCCAGTTCAAAGGACACAACAATGCAATTTGAGTCCGGGAACTCTGGGGTCCGGTCCCACAATGACATATACAATGCGTCATCCTTGATCGCATCGCTACTATCTGATGTCTGCCACACCCACACCACCCCTATTTTGTCTGTGGCCCTGTGCTTGCTGCTGTCATGCGGGCTGCAGTCCAATGTCTCCCGGCCCCTAAATATTGCGCTCTTTTCTGGAATAAGCTTTTTATAATGGCGTTCCTCGATCGAAGTGTCTGAAATAGATCTACAGTTATCTGGCAATAGTTGATAAATCTGGATATGATCGATTAATTCCAACAAATTAGCTTGGTGCAGAACAACTTGATTCTGACACAAAGCAGAATTCACAAATTGGCGCAGTGGGATCACTATAGTTATTATAGCTAAAAGCAGATATTTATATATTTTTGCGGACATACTTTATAAACCTTTTGAAGATAAATAGATAATATATCTGGCGATTGGGGTTGGTTTTCAACCAATGAATGATATTGCAAACGAGCCGCGGAACGAATCTGTCCATCTGGTGTAGGATTCCAATTGTCCTGATATCAACAAAAAAAGAATCACTTGATAATGCATATGGCCCGAGGAGTTTCTCGCATAAAAGGACCCTTGCCTTAATCCGAAAGTGCTGATATGTTTCACGGGCAAGCACAAAACGAGAATGCCAAATATACTTGGGATCTTCTTCTTTTTCAGGGCAAAGATACGTCAATATGTGCTTTTGCAGAGATCGGGACACTTGATCTGAGAATATATTTTGTTCGTTGTATTCCGGTGATATCATGTTATTTGTTGCTTCATTCACAGATTTCATTATTTTTCGAACATTATATGGCATAATCATAAAATTAGATCTGACCCAGTAATTAAAAGAACACCCTCCTATTCTATATTCATCCGGACGCAGAACGAAATATCTCCTCCAATCCCGGTAATTTGAATTATAAATAACGCCTGCAGAGAGATTATATTTCTTCAAAATATAAAACAGATTGCTGTTTAAACATCCTTTGTACTCGTTAATATTTAAGGGATATGAGTCATTGGCAAATATTATTAAATCATATTTTTCATTTCGGCCATCTATCCACTGGACACCCTTTTGCCAGCCACTGAAATCGTAAATAGAATTATCTCCGCCTATTAAAATTGTACCGTCAGCTAAAGTTTCCGGGAACTTGTTTCCTATTTTATTATCGATTATAACAAAACGAAAATCGTGTTGTATTCGATCTAGCATACCACGGAAAAAGGACAGTGAACCATTATGCTTTTCGGGTTCATATTGAACATAAATAACAGCAACAGATAACTTATGCATCTTTTGTTTGTGCTATTTGATTTGTATTGGATATTTGCCGTGGTTGAATAAATAATATTCTATGGCTTTCTTATGTAGGCAATAACTTGATCACCCCGCTCCTCTTTATTTAATAGCCTTGAAAGAGACTTGAATTTACCCATTTGTCGTCGGGTGATAAATGAATTTTTGGGGTTTACCAAATATGAATCCCCTGAATAAAGCGGTACCCTTCTCATGTACTGTTCGCTGCCCCAGAATTGAAATTCAGTCGAGTCATAAATTACGTCATAAATATTCATACCAACATTATTTACAAGTATTCCCAGACTTTTCAAGGAAAAGACATGGACATGCCTTGGGGCATCGATCTGCACCCACTCTGTTCCGTATTTCTCCCAAGCAAAAGTATCTGCCACAGGGGTTCGGATAATAATCACGCCCGTTTCATGCAGTTTATCCTTTGCTTTTAATAGAGCCTCCAGTGGGTCTAATATGTGCTCCAGCGAATGATTGAACATAATTATATCCCAGCAGCACTTCGTTTGCCCAATATCCACCTTTTTGATTTGCAATCCGTTATCATATGTGATATCTCTATTTATAAACGGATCAATTCCGAGAATATTATCCAAACCAATTTCTTTCAACTCATACAAAAGTTTTCCATCACCGCAACCGACATCCAATATCGAAGTATCATTATTTATGGCGACTTCGGATAAAAAAGCAAGCTCTTTATTTGGCACAATATCGTTTATAACTTTACCAATTCCTTTTTTTTTAAACACTGCGCTCTGATTTCTTTTTCTTCTTATGAACCTGCCTATTCTGCCGTGTTTCGCTTTTGAGCTTTGCATGTTATAACTGTAATAATTGGGTGGATACTTAAAATCAAGATCTTTTGTCATCTCGGATATTTGTAAACATTTACAGACTGAACATTGGAAATAATCATATATATCACCCAAACCAAACATCATATCCCGAACATTATATGATGCATTTTTTTGACCATTACCACATATTCTACATTTCATATATCTCCATCGTTAATATATTTATAAGATCAGTAACGATTTATGTTTTCGGTTATCGCCAATATTAAGGGGCATTTATTAATGGGTTAAAAGGTTTTTGCATATTGTTTATGCGCAGCGAATAAATTCGAAATTGAATAACCCAGCCTATGTGCGGGAATGACCATCATAAACATGATTACCATTTCAGTCGAAATGACTACAATTGCAGCGCCATTTAAGTTCCAATAAGGGATTACAATGAACGACAAGATCATGGACACAATACTGCCAGACAACAAGGCTCTCATATACTTGTTTTTGTGCCCAATATTCAAAAGAATCTGAGTCCCAAATATATTGTCTATAAAAACCATTAACGGCATCAAAGACATGATTTTAATTAGGCTTGAAACTTCCGGCAGCCGCTCTCCAGCAATAAGTAACACTAAATAGTCGGACGCGGCCCATAATCCAATCGATAATAAAACAAATGCGACCAAACCAACAAATAGCACCTTGCGCAACAACATGAGCGCTTGTAATTTTGCGGTGTGAAACAACAATCCTACCCTGGGAAATAAAGCTGCCGAAATGGGATTGCACACATTGACTGCTGCGGATATGATTTTTTGGGCGATAGAATAATATCCAACAATTTGATAAGAGGCAAACATTCCAAGTGTTATTATCGGGCTGTTACTATATATTATCATTGATATTTGGGATACAAATACGTGCCAACCGTCAATTAATTGATCCTTTATTTCCCTTACTGTTGGTATCTGCAATTTGATCTGATACTTGGTAACACAATGGACCATAGAAACGATTCCCGGAATAATAATACCGCAAACCTGAATAATTATTGCCAACCTGTAATCACTTTCCCCTCTAATAAATACAAATATCCCGAGCGTGGATAACACCTTTCCAGATAAATTAAATAACGCAATGTACTTCATTTTTTCAATGCCTTGGTAAAACCATTGAGGCAATAATACATTTCCGATGACTGCGCCAAAAGCAATTGAATACAAAAACCAATTTTCATGTAATTTGGGTATTAATAATACCAATAACGCAACGACTATGCCGCAAATAAACATCAACAATGTTTTAACAAACAGCACTTCATTGAATATTTTCAATATCTTTGCCGGATCAGATCTATTAACAGCTATCTGTTTAGTAGCGGTAAGATTAAATCCATAATCTACAATAACCACAAAATAATATATGAATGCAAATACAAATGCCATCAAACCAAAGTTTTTCGGACCCAACATACGCACTAAAAATGGGAACGTTATAAATGGTAACACATAGTTGGCTATCTGGACAACATACAAATAAAAAAGATTCTCGATTAATACTTTCCTCAAGACATCACCACTCCTATCCTTCATTTCCACTTAACGATACCTGTATTATTATCGATTTCACAGTCTATCATTTTATTAAACAATGCATATAATATCCAGAAAATAGCACCGTACGCAAATGAAGTGATCACGATCTCAACCGAACTGTTTATTATTGATAAAAGAAACACCGGCAATAATAAGGAGCCAAAGGGTATAACATCTTTTTTGTTAATTTTACTTCTCCGTGCTATTTTAATAAATGGCAGAAGGAATAGGGTGCATATTGCAGACAACCCTATAACGCCAAATGAAACAGCATATGATAAAAACACATTGTTAGGGTCGGTCTCTTTATAAGAGAATAATTGTTTAAAATAATGTTGGTCCGGGCCAACACCCGTCAACGGGTTATGGAGAAATGTATTTAAGCCATCGCTATACATATAAATACGCACCAGAAAAGATGCGTCTGTCTTCATGTGAATAAAGCGTTCTATCAAGTACAAAACAAAAGCCTTGAAAACAAAATAAAGGGGTACAGTGATAAGTATTGCATAAATAACATAAGATAACTTAAATTCCATCTCCTGCTGAAACGAGTATTTCCTATATATATAATATAATAACAACGCGCCTAAAAATGAGACTATCGGTGCACGGGCCATAATTAGTATAAGAACAACTGCACTTACGCAATAGTCGAAATAAACAAGATTTCTTATTGTTGTTTTTTTGTTCCACAGTTTTCTGGTTCGATATAACAAAAACACGAAAAAGGTCAATACTGCCGAAACAAACACTGACTTGCCCCAACCCAGGTCAAAACCAGTATGAAATTCCATATACGATTTCCCGGTAACAGCCGTTCCTTGATATATGATAAAAATCAGTTGTCCAATTATGTATGTATAGATCAATGGAAAATATAAAGTAAAATACCTCTCCGCCCCTTTTCTTGACACATAACCCGAGTTAAATATAATATAAATTAGCAACGGCAAAATATAAAGTGGCAATGATCCTCGTATGCCTCTATAGAGACTAACCCATTTTGCGAAAGAAGCCACAGATAGAAGGAAGAATAAACTGAAAACAATAACAATAAAATCGATTTTAAAAATCGGTTTGCGTAAAATAATATTTTTAATAAATAAGACTATTGCCAAAAATATTATCATATAAAAATGAATACTAACAGATCTTTCAACTGGTGTAAAAGCCAATATTACGCTTAGAAATATTATTAAATCTGGATATTTAATAGATATAATTATATAAGGTATAATTACTACCAGTGTCGTCAATAAGATTAAAGGGGTCCACAACTGATAAGAGAATAAGCATACATTCAGACAAGATAAAAGATAAAATATGCCCAAAAACCATTTTCTTTTTAATGTGGTTTTACTAATATTTTCCATAATTTATCAAAATTAGTAGTATTTAAGCACGCTTTTAATAACCCAAACTATGCGCAGTTAATGGCACAAAGATTTATTCACTGGAACAAATTTATTAGATTTTTATATTTATCATCTTTACGTATGGCTAATAACCAAGACAGCCAAACCATTGATCCCGCACTCACAATGAAACCAATCAACATACCAAAGATTATTATCAACAAACGTTTCGGCCAGCTCTTCTTCCAGGGCGGACTGGCCCTTTCCAGGAACTGGATCTTAGGCGTGTCCTTGGCCTCCAATATCTTGGCATGCT
Source organism: Candidatus Edwardsbacteria bacterium RifOxyA12_full_54_48 (assembly GCA_001777915.1). Lineage (NCBI taxonomy): Bacteria > Candidatus Edwardsiibacteriota > Candidatus Edwardsbacteria bacterium RifOxyA12_full_54_48. The sequence continues at coordinate 65,463 of MFFN01000003.1, forward strand.
CCAGTTGTTCCACCAACAGGGCATACACCTCCTGGTGTATCCTCACCGCACGCATCCGGCGGGTCAGCTCGGTACCTATATCCGGCGCCTTGGCAAATGGGATGAACAGCGTTTTGTCCTTACCACCCACCATCAGGTTGTTCAACTGTTGTTCGGCCTTGTCTATCTCGGTGGTTAAAATTTTTATCTGGGAGTTATCCTTGGTATTGTATGATTTAAGGGCCTCCAGCTCTATTCTTTTGGTCATGATGTCCGCCTCTATTTTGGCCGACATCTCTATCAGGGCCTTCATCTCCTCGGTGATGGATACCGTCCGGAAGCGTTTCTGGAACACCCTCAGTGAGTCCTCCATCTCCCTTAACAAAACCTCCTCCTGGGCCACCCGGTTCTCGATGAACTCCCGGGCCCTCTGGCCCTGCGACATGTTGAGCTGGCTGTAGATGCTGTTCAGCACGTCCCCATAGCAATTGGCTATCTCGGCGGCCTTGTCCGGGCTTTTGTCCTCAACCGTGACGGTTATAAAACGCTCATCGGTCACTTTTATGGCGGTGACCTTGTCCAATTTCTTGTTCACGTTGTACAGGGCTTTCCCGGGATCCTTGGCCAGTTGTTTGTCCTTCTTGTAATGCTTCACCAGGCCGCATTGATCGATCACCCGGCCGGTGACAGCCCCGTTCTTAAGCATGAAGGCGAAGACGTCAGACGGGGTCACCATACCGGGCATAAAGCCCACCCCGCCCACTTCGGGATCGGACGGCATGCCGGCCTTGAAGGCCAGGCTCATCAGGCTCATGCTCTGGCTGGCCGGGGGCATCAAGGTGGCGGTGGCCTTGTATTTCTTGGGGATCAGCAAGCTTAAGACCAGGGCGAATACGGTGAACCCGGCCGTGATCCAGATGATGGTCCTGCGGTTCTTGACCAGGATATAAAGCAGGTCATAAAAGCTGTTTATCATTGCGTCACCTTCAAAGGTTTTTATATTGGGCACCAGGTCAATTTATTTTCGGGTGTTTCGCGGGCAATATCCCCGGGAACTGTTTAATTGGCCACCGTCCAGACGATATAGAACATGGTCATCAGCTGGCCGGTGACGGATATGTAATCCCTCCAGCCCTTGATCTGCATCTCGCCCACGATGACCACGTCGCCGGGCTCGATGGGGGTGTCCTCCCTGGCCTTCAGGCTTTTACCGCCCCAGCGGTTGATCTTGATATTGCCGGTGCTGGCCCGCTCGCCGTAGCCGCCGGCCATCCCCAGATAGTAGCTTAAGACCGTGCCCGGTTCAAAAATGAATGTCCCGCCCTTCTGGACCTGTCCCACCACAGTCACCGAGGTGGGGGCGGTGGGGACAGTCACCACATCACCCTCCTTCAAGCTAACGTTCAGGGACTGGTCGCCATCTATAAAAAGTTTTTTATAACTGATGCTCTGAACCACGTCTGGCGTGGCGACGTTCTCGATCTTGATGTCCTCTTTGGTGGCCACCGGAGTGATCCCTCCGGCCATTTCGATGATATCCAGCAATCTCTCCCCCGGCTTGATCTCGAAGATCCCGGGGCGGAAAACCTGTCCCACCACCTTGATGTTGTTACTGTTCACCGGAACGAACAATACATCACCGTCCTCCAGCATCGGGTTCTCGGACTGCCGGTTCTGGTATAGAAAAAGATACATATCCAAAGTATCCACGGCTTGCCCGTCACGGATCAACAGGATACTGCGGGGCGAGCCCTGTTCGTTGGTCCCGCCGGCGGCAGCCAGGGCCGAAGAGACCCGCTCCATAACCGGCAGGGGGTATATGCCCGGGGTGCGGACCTGGCCCAGCACCTGGATCTTCATCATCGGCTGGCTCCGCAGCTGGTATAGATCCCTGCCATCTGTCCGCTGCTGGGCCACCGACACCCCGGCAAACACAGCCAGCAGCGCGGCCAGGATCAATTTGGACTGGTATGACATTCTGCCTCCGTTATATTAATGCATAATAAAATGGCCGGAACGCTTCTATAGACGCCCGGCCAAATTAATTATTAATTTGGGAATACACTATGGGCGCCGTATTAAAACCTGCGGCAAAAAGCAATCAAATAGAACAACCGAAAAGCGCGACTATAATTGATTGACCGGGCCACAAACTTTAATACAGCAACTTGTTTCCCCTCATACTGTTAAACTTTATCGAATTGTATCTCAAAAATCGTTTTTTGTCAAGGAAATTATTCAATAAAAAGATACCCCGGATATCCGGGGTATCTTTTTCAAAGTATTTATTTGCGGCCGATCTTGACCACCTTGCCGCTTTTTATCTTCTTGGTGGCATTCCGGGTGTCCACCACCAGCTTGGCATTCTTGACTATCATATTATAATCATAGACGGTATGATCGGTGGTTATCAGGATACAATCAACCGACTTGATCAGCTGTTGGGTCAGCTTGGTGGATCGCATCTTTTTCCATCCCGTCTCCAGCTCCGGCACGAAGGGATCGTTGTAGATCAGGGTTTTCACCTTGGGGGCCAGCAGTTCGATCACCTTGATGGCCGGGGAGCTGCGGACATCATCGATGTCCCTTTTAAAAGCTACTCCCAGTACCAGTACTTTTGATTTTGAGGCGGCCATTCCCTTGTCGCTTAAGGCGGCGATCACCTTGTTGACCACGTGGTACGGCATGTTCTCATTGGTCTCGGCCGCCAGTTCGATGAAATCGGTGTGAAAATCGTACTCCTTGGCTTTCCAGGCCAGGTAGTAGGGATCGATGGGAATGCAGTGCCCCCCCAGCCCCGGCCCGGGATAGAAGGGCATGAATCCGTAGGGTTTGGTGGCGGCGGCATCCACCACCTCCCACATGTCAACCCGGTCCATCCTTTCGCACAAACAGGCCAGCTCGTTGACCAGGGCGATGTTGACGCTGCGAAAGATGTTCTCCAGCAGCTTGGTCATTTCGGCGGTGGACGGCGAGGAGACCATCACTATCTTCTCGATGATCTGTCCGTACATCAATTTGGCCAACTGGCCGCAGGCCGGGGTGTAGCCGCCGACCACGGTGGGGGTGGTGGCGGTGGTGAATTTCTGGTTGCCGGGATCTATCCGCTCCGGGGAGAAGGCCAGGTAAAAATCCTTGCCGGCTTTAAGGCCGGTCTTCTCCAGTATCGGTTTTACCACCTTGGTGGTGGTCTCCGGATAGGTGGTGCTTTTCAGGATGACCAGCATTCCCTTGTGAAGGTGTTTGGCAATGCCCTGGGTCGAGTTGACTATGTAGCTGATATCGGGATCCTTGGTGGCGGTGAACGGCGTGGGAACGCAGATGTGGACGGCATCGCATTTTTTAAGGAGGCCGTAATCGGTGGTGGCCTTAAGCTTGCCTTGGGAGATCACCTCCTTAAGTTGTTTGTCATCGACGTCGATTATGTAATTCTTTCCCTTATTGATGTTGGCAACCTTCCTGGGGTCCAGATCAATGCCGATCACCTCAAAGCCCGCCCTGGCAAATTCCACCGCCAGAGGCAACCCTACGTAACCCAATCCTATCACTGCCACCCTGGCCTGGCGGGTCTGGATTTTTTGCTTAAGTTCCATGTTAGAACACCTTAAAATGTATTTTGCTGTTTATTGTTATCTCTCCTTGTACCAGCGGTCCTTGAAATCCTTGAACTCCCGTTTGCCTTCTTTGATATTGCGCCACCACGCTTCGTTCTCCCTATACCATTTGATGGTCTCCTTGATGGCCGCATCAAAAGTGTGCCGGGGCTTCCAGCCCAGCTTCTTTATCTTGGAGATATCCAATGAGTATCGCCTATCGTGTCCCGGCCGGTCCTTGACGTATTTTTTGAGGCTGGCCGGCTTGTTCAACTCTTTCAGGATGATATCGGTGATCTGGATATTCTCCATCTCCTGCCCGCCCCCGATATTATAGATATTCCCGGCCTGCCCGTGGTGCAGGATGAAATCTATGGCCTGGCAGTGATCCTCCACATACAGCCAGTCCCGGACATTCTTGCCGTCGCCATATACCGGAAGCTCCTTGTCCTCCAAGGCATTGGTGACGAAGAACGGAATGAGTTTTTCGGGAAATTGATAAGGTCCGTAATTGTTGGTGCAGCGGGTGACCCGGACATCCATCCCGAAGGTGGTGTGATAGGAAAGGGCCAGCAGATCCCCGGCCGCCTTGGACGATGAGTAGGGGCTGCGGGGATCAAGAATATCTGTCTCGACCGAAGAACCCGTCTCCACGCTGCCGTAGACCTCGTCGGTCCCTATCTGGATGAACCCCTTCACCCGGTGGCGGCGGGCATATTCCAGCAGGATGTGGGTGCCGATGACGTTGGTCTGGGTGAAGACGAAGGGATCGTCCACCGAGCGGTCCACGTGGGTCTCGGCGGCAAAATTGACCACCCATTCCACCCCCGGCATCAGACCCTCGACCAGTCCGGCATCGCAGATATCGCCCTGGACGAACCGGTAATTCTTGTGGGATCGGATATCCTTGAGGTTCTCCAGGTTTCCGGCATAGGTCAGCTTGTCCAGGTTGATGATATTATGATCGGGGTATTTGCCGAGCATCAAACGGACGAAATTGCTGCCGATGAACCCCGCCCCGCCGGTAATTAAAATTGTTTTGGCCATGATCGATACAGTTGGAAGTTTACAGTTCAGCGTTTTTCGTTCCCCATGATCTGTTCCCTGCACTTAGGTCCCTAAAATCACCCGTCCTTGCGGTCCCATTTATAGGGCACATCGTTCTGGTGGGGGTCGAGCCGGTATTCGTCGGGCTGGGAATAATTGTAGGCCTCGGAGGGGCAGTTGATCACCATGGCCTCCTCGTCGGAGACGCATTTCCATCCGTGGTAGACGCCCCGGGGAACCTGCACCAGCAGGGGATTGTGCTCGCCGATGAAGAATTCGTTGACCTCGCCGCTGGTGGCCGAGCCTTCCCGGTTGTCGAACAGCACCAGCTTCAGCATGCCTTTTACGCAGACGATGTTGTCCGTCTGGACCTTATGATAATGCCACCCCTTGACCACTCCGGGATAGGTGGTGCTCAGATAGACCTGTCCGAACTTTTCAAAGACCTCCTCGTCGCAGCGTAATATCTCCATCAGCCGGCCGCGCTCATCGGGAATGACCTTCAGTTTTTTTGTTTTGACGCCTTCGATCATTTTACTGCTCCCAAACAGATTGTTTTAAATTATGCCCGGTCCAGCCAGTATTGATAAAGATCCTTCAGAGTTTGCTCGATCCCATATTCCGGCTGCCAGCCGGTCTGCTGAGTGATCTTGCTGTTATCGCCCCACAAAATCGGAAGGTCCAGGGGGCGGAACCTCTGGGGGTCGGTCCGGACCTCTATCTTTTTGCCCGATATCTTTATCAATGTCTCCAGAGCCTGTTGAATGGTAATGTTCTTGCCCGAACAGACATTGTAAACCTCCCCAATTTTTCCCGATTCAGCCAGCAGAACGTAGGCTTTCACTATGTCCCTTACGTCCGAGATGTCACGCCGGGCGCTGAGGTTTCCCACCATGACCACCGGATCGCTCCCGTGCTTTGCGATCCCGGCTATCTGCTTGGCAAAACTGGGCAGGGCGAACATCTCCGGCTGCCCGGGACCGGTATGCGGGAAGGCCCTGGCCACTATTGTGTTCATCTGGTAGGTATTGAAATACTGGATGGCCAGCTGCTCCTGGGATATCTTGCTGACGGCATACGGGCTGGCGGCGTTATAGGGATGGTCCTCCTGGACCGGATCGGGGGTGTCGGTCAGGCCGTAGACCTCGCAGGAGCTGACCATCACCAATTTACATTCCGGGGCGGTTCTCCGCACCTCCTCCAGCAGGTTCACCAGGCCAATGACGTTTATCTCGAAAGTATCCACCGGCTTTTTAAATGATACGGCCGGGGAGCTCTGGGCCGCCAGGTGGTACAGGCATTGGGGCCTGACTGTGGTCAGCGCCTGGTGCAGCCCCTGGCCGTTCCGCAGGTCTATCCGGAAAAGGGCGCAGCGGTCTTTGAGATCTCCCACCGCCGGCTCATCGAAATAACTCCCGGAGACCTCATGCCCGGAGGATATCAGACGCCCGGCCAGATGATGGCCCACAAAACCCTCTATGCCGGTGATGAAAACCCTCACTTCATCCGGTTTTTATAGCTTTTTATGTCGGCATCGACCATCATTTTCACCAATTCCTCAAAGGGCACCTTGATCTCCCAATTCAGGGCCTTCTGGGCCTTGGTGGAATCGCCCAACAGCAGGTCCACCTCCGCCGGGCGGACAAATCTCTGATCTGTCTTGACGTAATCGTTGTAATCCAGACCGACATGCGCGAAAGCGATCTGGCAGAAATCCCGCACCGAATGGGTTCGGCCGGTGGCGATCACATAATCGTCGGGCTGCGGCTGCTGCAGCATCAGCCACATGGCCCGCACATAGTCCCCGGCAAAGCCCCAATCCCGTTTGGCGTCCAGGGTCCCCAGCCGAAGCTCCTTCTCCAGGCCCAGCTTGATCCGGGCCACGGCATCGGTGATCTTCTTGGTGACGAACTCCTTGCCCCTTCTGGGTGATTCGTGGTTGAACAGGATGCCGGAACAGGCAAAGATATTGTATGATTCGCGGTAGTTGATGGTGATCCAATGGCCGTAGACCTTGGCCACGCCGTATGGACTGCGGGGATAGAACGGGGTCAGTTCGGTCTGCGGCGTCTCCCGGACCTTGCCGAACATCTCCGAGCTCGAGGCCTGGTAGAATTTTATCTTGGGATTCACCAGCCGGATGGCCTCCAGCATCCGGGTCACCCCCAGGGCGGTGAACTCCCCGGTCAGGACCGGCTGGTCCCAGGAGGTGGGGACGAACGACTGGGCGGCCAGGTTATAGACCTCGTCGGGGTTCGCCTGCTTGATCACGTTGATCATCGAAAGCTGATCCAGCAGATCCGCCTGCACCAGTTGAACCCGGTCCTTGATATGCTCGATCCGTTCAAAATTTTCGGTGGATGCCCGGCGCACCATACCGTAGACCTGGTAACCCTTCTCTAAAAGAAAATCGGCCAGGTACGATCCGTCCTGCCCGGTGATTCCGGTAATCAAAGCTTTCATAAATTACCTGTTTTTATATTTATTGATATTTAAATCTGTCGTTAGTGATATCCATTCCTAAAATTTGGACACCGCCCTGCCGGGGGAAGCCAGTCGTTCAGCTATGCTGGCACGCCGGATGAAGCCTGCTTGATCGGCAGGCCCATGGGGCGAATTCTGGCGGAGAGACTGCCGACTTCGTCAATAAAGCAATAATAACAGCAGACTATGTCGGCCAAGGGGATCTGTTTGATAATAAATGCTTATTGATAAATGCGCGTCCCGAACCACCTTTTAAATATCTTTCAAATGCGAACGCTGCCTCATGATCCTGAAAACAGCAATACCAAACGACTTCAAAAGGGCCTTTATCTTTTGTAAATTCCGATTCCCCCTGATTATGTTCTTCTAATCGGTGATTTAGATTTGTGGTGCACCCTACGTATGACTTCTTCTTTTTAGGATTCTGTAAAATATATACAAAATATTCCATTGTTGTTTATTGCACGGTTATTTTACAGTTTCTGCCTTGTCTGCCAAACGTAAACTAGTAGGTATAAATCCTTTGCCCTGTCCTGGCTTGTCAGACGAAGCCTGCTGTTATTTGAGCCCTCTTGGGCGAAGTCTGCCGACTACATCCTGATGAGCCTTACTAAAAGCAGGGCGGTTTCGTCACCCAAGGGCGGAGAGACAACCTCCTTACCTGGGAAATAAAAGTCTGGCCTGCCAGACGAAGCCTGCTGTTATTTAAGCCCCCTTGGGCGTAGTCTGGCGGAGAGACTGGGATTTTGCACCTTCGGCGCATCCGCCGCCGCTTTGCCTCCCCTTTTCTTGCAGGCGGAGAACCCTTCCGCTCCGCTATCCTGGGTTCAAACTATAATCTGGCGGAGAGACTGGGATTTGAACCCAGGATACCTTGCGGTATACACGCTTTCCAGACGTGCTCCTTCGGCCACTCGGACATCTCTCCGTTAATTTCCTATTATGTTGTATTATCAAAGCCCCGACCATGGGGCATCTTTCCGTTTTGTGTTATCAGCTATAGATATCAGATTTTCCAGATCCCGCCTGTTTTGCCGGGTTATATTTAAGATCAGAATTCGGTGGCCCCGCTGAAATTGAAACTCTCCAGCTTTAAGGCCGGGACCAGTATCCCATTGGCAAAGCGATTGCCATAAGCATTGTCCTCGGTTACCAGGCTGGTCCTCTTGGAGATGGCCGATACCTTCGACAGGGTTTTTAAAACGCTCTCGGTGAACCGAAGGTTCTTGATCGGCTTGGTTATCCGCCCGTCCTCTATCAGGAAGGTCCCATCGCGGGTCATTCCGGTCAGGGACACCTGCATGGGGTCGATCAGGTTGCAGTAATGGAACCGGGTCACATAGATGCCGCGCTCGGTGGTCCTGACCATTTCTTCGATTGATGACTGGCCACCCTTCATCTCCAGGTTCAGGGCCATGGGAAAGTAGGCCGGGGCCGGCAGGGCATGGCCGGTGGATTTCCGGTTCTGTTTGTTGGCGGTGTAGGAATCGTAGACCACGCCACGGGCAACGCCCTTCTCTATAAGGGTCACTTTCTGCTTGGGCACCCCCTCGAAATCGAAGGGAAAGGCAAAGCCTTTTTTATTGTAAGGATCATCTAAAATGGTGATCTTGGGATCGACCACCCGCTGGCCCATGTTCAGGCCGATGAAGCTGCGCCCCTCCTGAACCGCCATGGCCGAGAATCCGGTGTAGTTCATAAACTCCACCAGAGTGTACACCGCCATGTCCTCCAGGATCACCGGATAGCGCCCGGGCTTGATGTCGACCGGGTTCCGGCTGTCCACCGCTTTTTTGACCGCGCTGTCGGCGATGGCGTTGATGTTTATCTTTCCTACGTCGCGGGAGGCCCCCTGGCCGTATCCCGAACCGGTATCGCTCATCACCACGGTGTTGAGATTGGCGTCGGTGGAACAATTGTACCGCATGAGGCCCAGCGAATTGGCGATGCCGATCTCCACGGTTCCGGTGCTGAAAGCCCCGAAAGCCCTGGTCTTATGCTTCTCCGCTTTGCGGCAAATTCTGCCCACCGCTTCGGCCCTTTGGGCCGGAGTGATCTTGGCCGTTTCCTCCACATAAAGATCGGCCGACTGGCGGCCGGCCTTCTCCGGACCGGGCAGGGAGACGAAATCTGGATTATCGTGCTGCAAGCGGGCGATGCGACAGGCCTGCGACGCCGTTTCCCTGATGCTCTGTTCGGTCAGTATGTTGCTGGAGGCCATCCCTATCTTTAGGCCGAATACGGCCCGCACCGATATGGTCCCGTTGCGCTGGGCCACATTCTGATGAATGTAGGAATTGGCAAACCGGGTCAGGGCCGAATCCTCGGCGGTTATGAAGACCTCGGTCTGGTCGGCCCGGGAGGCGGACAGCGCCAGCCGGAGCATCTTTTTTATTTTAGCCTGACCGTACATAAAAATATCTCCCGGATGTAACGAAGAAATGTGATTATATCAATAATTGAATTTAAGGTCAAGTAGAATAAACGAGTTATGGGGAGGTTGGGCTGAAATCATGGCCCAACGGTTCACCATTTGCTGCGGTAGGTGTAGTTCAGCACCGTCTCCCCGTCCCTGGCCACCGGGATGGTGAATTCCACGGTGGCGGCATCCTTCTTGCTGTATTTATGGTTGCTCTGGGTGATCTTCCAGTCGCCGGATAGGTGCTCCACCACCACAATCTCGGCCGATTCATCCTTGTGGTTCCGCAGCTTGACCTCGATGGTCTGCTCCTGGGTGCGGTCGTTTATCCTTTTGTAATCCTTCTGGCTCCTCTCGCCCACCAGATCAAAGGCATTGCCCAGAAATATCCGCAGCTTTTCGTCTTTGGGGGTGTGGCCTATCAGGTCCTCGCCGATGAACTGCTGGGTCCCGTCGCTGTCGAGCTTATAGGTGCGCACCTTGCCGGCCGGCAGGGCCATCCCCAGCCCCGAAGCCTTGTCGTTGCGGAATTCCAGGTTGACCCTGATGTCCCTGGCGTTATAGGCTCCGTCGTATATATAGACCTTTTTGATCTTGACCTCGGCGTTGGGGAACAGCGACACCTGCTTGATCTGGTTGTCGGACACCGTGGCCCGGCGCTGCAGGGTGTACAGGTGATATTCGAAGAAAGCCTTCTCCTCGAACTGCGGGGCGGCTTCGGCCAGCGAACTCTTGGCCATGCGGTCGTAACTCCGCTGAGGCCGGGCCTCCACCCGGTTGACATCGCCGGCTATCAGCTTGATTTTGGCATTTTCGTAGGAGGCCCCGGAGCGGTTGTCCAGCGACACCCAGGCCCCCAGGTTGAGGCTCTTCTCACTCTGGTCCAGCACCGCCACATACTCGGCGTGCCATCTGATCCCGCCGGTCATGTAGGATATCTGGCATTCCTGTTCCTTCGGCCCTCGGTTGTCGGCCAGCCAAACCAGGGTGGGTTTGGTGATCAGGCCCTGGGGCAGGCTGGGGAACTCGATATTCTGCAGGTTGTCGGTCAGCCGCAAGGTGATGATGTTCCCCCCGATGTTGAGCACGATATTGGAGCCGTCATGGGACATCAGGATTCCCTCGTAGGTCTTGCCCAGGGAGGAGATCACCTTTATTTTCTGGTCTATATACCGCTCCATCAATTTGGCCGGGCTGACCAGGTCGAACTGGTAGTTCTGTTCCAGGATGGTGACCTTTTCCGGCGAGGTCAGCGATTTGAAGTGCACCGAGGTGGGGTCGATCTGCGATGGCACGTCGCTTAGCCGGAGTTCCGATTTGCCGCTGCCTATCCTTAGGTTTCTGACCTCGGTGACCAGCCCCAGGTCGCTGTTATATACGGTCAGGCTGATTTCCTTCCTCTCCTGGCCGGCTGCCGGCAGGCAGGCCAGGATTGTCAAACCGGCGATCAATAGCTTCTTCATTATACCCCTTCCTGATTTGATTGTTGGGTTTTAAGTATAGGTTATAAATTTTCATTAGTCAAGGGATATCATTGGCCGTTGGCTTTGCCCAAGCTGCCGTTAGGTCGTTCGTTTTGCCTTGACTTTAAATTATAAAAAACATATACTTAGATGTGAATTTATATCTAACCACCTGATCGGATGTCCAATGCGGCTACCTTCAGAGACCAAACAACAGCTTTTCATCAAGAACCTGTTCTCCGAGAACGGCCTATTGTTCTCGGGCACCGGGATATTCCTGGCGGTGGCCGGGACCCAGACCACGGAACAGGCCTTCTTTCTGGGCAGCATCTGCCTGGCTCTTATACTTGTCAACAGCATCGCCTCCTCCATTGCCGGCGACATATTCCGTTGCCGGATACCCCTGTGGGCCATGGCCCTGGCCTCGGCGGTGATGCTGGCGATCATCAGTTCCGCTTTTGCCGTCAGGCTGTCGCATCTTCCCCAACACACGGTGATCATCATGTATCTTCTGGCCGCCGGCCCGGTGGTATTCTCCCGGGCCCAGGCCTTCTCCCACACCACCTCCCTGGGCCGGGCGGTATTCGACGCCTCCGGCCAGGGCGCCGGCATACTGCTGGTGATGATGGCCGTGGCCTTCGTGCGGGAGCTGATCGGCAGAGGCTATCTGTCAGGCGGCTTGCTTTTCAGCCGTCCCCCCTGGCCCATGCTGGGCATGGCCTTCGGCGGGATGCTGTTTACCGCTCTGGCCATAGTGATCTACCGGATCTCAGTCCCGGGAGGCCGAAAATGACAGCTCATATAGCCATCGCCTTCCTGTCCGGCCTGTTCCTGTATCAGCCGCTGATAAGTTTCGGGTTGATCCCCTCCTCGGCCGAGGGCATGTCTGGCCAGCCCTATCGGGCTCTGGGATACAGCCTGGCCGGCGGGATACTGATAGCCCTCTTCGGCTTCTCATCATGGATCCTGCATTACCTGGTGTTGGGTCCGCTGAAAGCCCTGCCCCTGGAGCTGCCCCTGCTGATGCTGTTGATGTGGGGCTGGCACTATCTGATGAAGCGAACTTTCGGCCGCCGCTCTTTGGTCGGCCGCCACCTGCCGTTCTATTTTTTGAACATTGCCGTGCTGGGCTCCGGCCTGCTGCTGATACACTATACCCCGGACGGAATTCTGTCCGCCCTGAGCCGCGCTATCGGCATCTCCCTGGGCTTCATGATATCCAACCTGCTGATATCTTTCTTCCGGGAAAAATCCGAACGGGGATCGTTCAGCCGGACCCTTCGAGGATGGCCGGTATACCTGCTGCTCTGCTCGGTGGTCTGGCTTTCATATCATGGGATGTCTCTTTTATTTTAGGGAATTGATTCTGCCATGCCTACAAAATTTACCGATAGTTTTTTGAAACTTCTGCCCGGCCTGGACTGCGGGCTTTGCCGGCTGGAGGACGGCTGTCTGGGATATGCCCAAAGGCTGGCCCAAGGCGAGCCCGATATCAGCCTCTGTCTGCCCGGCGGCGAGAACCTCAAGGCCAAACTGGCCGAACTGCAGGCCGAGACGGTGATGCCCAGGGCCAACGTGGCCTCGTTCGTCAACTGCCAGGGATCGGCCGAGAACGCCCGGAACCGTTTCAATTATTTCGGAGTGGACAGCTGCCGGGGGGCCACGCTGTTATATGGAGGGAGCCTGGAGTGCCTCTACGGCTGTCTGCGTCTGGGCGACTGCGTCACGGCCTGCCCTTACGGGGCCATCAGCCTGACGCCCCAGGGCCTGCCCAAGATCGACTACTCCAAATGCACCGGCTGCGGACGCTGCACCAACGCCTGCCCCAAGGGGATCCTGAAACTGGCCCCCAAGACCCAGCAGATATACCTGGCCTGCATCTGCCAGGCCAAATCGGAGGATCTATCCGGGCAGTGCCGGCAGGGCTGCTCCACCTGCGGAGACTGCTTGAAAGAATGCCCCTACGGGGCCATTGCCTGGGACGGCTCCCTGCCAAAAATAGATTATGAGAAGTGCCGTTCCTGCTCCATCTGCGTTTATAAGTGCCCCCAGAGATCATATCTGGACCGCATTCCCAACCGGCCCACCGCCTTCATCGGCCTGCAATGCAACGGCTGTCAGCAGTGCAAATCGGTCTGCCCCACCGACTGCATCATCGGCAAGAAGGGCGAGCACCACAAGGTGATGCGCGGCCAGTGCATCGGCTGCGGTTTGTGCTTCGAGGTCTGCCCCACCAAGGCCATCACCATGCTGGGGGCCCTGGGGCATGTAGACCTCACCCGATTTTAATGGGACACGGATATAACGGATTTAGGCCGATTCACACGGATGACGAATAATCATGATGATCACGAAAATATTTTATTTGGCGCTGTCTTTTTTATTCTGGGGCACACTCGGCAATATAAATGTCAATGCCGAAAGTCTTGATCAGAGGTTGTTCGATCAGATCCATACCCGCTGGCAGCGGGATTGGCTGGACGGCCCCATGCAGTTCTGCACCGATGCCGGCGAGGCCGAGATGGGCATAGCCATCTGCGCCGGAGTGGGCCTGTTCGGAAGCCAAAAGGCCCGGCACAGCGCCAAGCTGGCCCTGACCGCCGACGGCGCCTCGGCCGTCATGACCTACGGGCTGAAGAACCTGGTCAATCGGGACCGGCCGGAGGGCCCCACCGAACGATCCAATTCATCCTTTCCCTCCGGGCATGCCACCGGCGCCTTTGCCCTGGCCACGGTCTTCTCCCATCAATATCCTAAGCTTTCCATACCATTGTATACGGCGGCTGCCGGCGTTGCAGTGTCGCGGATATACCTGGGACGGCACTATCCGTCGGATGTTCTGGCCGGCGCCGCGGTGGGATTTGGCACCGCCAAGCTGACCCTGCACTACAAGGACAAGATACTGGGATTCGAGTTCGATACTTTTTTGCATGACCTGTTCTGCAAGGAGGAGAACCCGGACCCACCCAGTCCCGAGAAAACCGATTTGCAATAGATCTTATCACATTGGCATAAATTCATTTTTGATTTTTGATATTTAATTTTACGTTTTAAAAGGAATCAAATGTCCAAGAGACGCAATGAGACCATCGTGGGCATGGTGGTGCTTTCGGCCATCGCCCTTTTGATAATCGGACTGCTGTGGTTAAACCGGGTGGACATCGGACGCCAGAGCTACCTGGTGAGCGTGGCCTTCGAGGACGCCGGCGGCCTGCGGGGCGGCGACCCGGTGACGGTGTCCGGCTTCGACAAGGGCAAGGTGAAATCCATCGCGCTTAACCCCGCCAAGCCCGGCGTGATAGCGGTGCTGATGGTGGACCACGACGTGGCCTTGAAGAAGGACGCCCGGTTCTGGCTGTCTGACGCCAGTCTGATGGGCGACAAGCGGATCGCGGTCTACCCCGGCAGCTCCAGCCAGCCCTTCGATCCATCGCAGACCGTCGATGGCGACCGCTCCCCCGGTCTGATGGAGACCATGGTCAAGATGGGCTACCTAGGCGAGGAAGCCGCCAAGGTGGTGACCGAGATGCGAAAGAACCTAGCCACCCCGGACAATTACAAGAACGTCTCGCTGGCTTTAAAGAACTTGAACACCGCCACCGCCCAGCTTGCGGCCATGGCCTCCGAGAACCGGGCGGCCTTGAAGGAAACCGTCCGGGACGTCAACCAGTTGGTCTCGCCCAACAAGGACAAGCTGGACAGCACCATCCAGCATCTGGCCAAGGCCAGCGCCAATCTTGATTCCATAGCCGGGAAGATAAACTCCGGTCAGGGCACCGCCGGTCAATTGGTGAACAATAAGGAACTGTACGAGCAGTTGAGCAAGACCAACAAGGACCTGCAGGCGCTGATTGCCGACATAAAGGCCAACCCCAAAAAGTATCTGACGGTGGAGATATTTTAATAAAGGTGAATCAACATGAAAAAATCTTCAATTTTATTGCTTTTCATATTATCCTATGCTACTTGTTTTGCGCAATTAACAGAGATACCATGGAATGATTACATTAGAACATTAAAACCAAGTGTACCACTAATACAAATAATTTCCGGAACCGAAATAATACATGGAACTGGTATTTGCGTTTTTTATAATAATATTCCATTTATTATTACGTGTGAACATGTAGTGGCTAAAAAAGATAGCAATAATATTACAATAGATTATGCTAAAAATATAACATCTTACTTTAATACAAAAGAAAATAAAACAATCAATTTCCCCATGATTTTACTTTACGCAAATGAAAAAGAAGATTTTGCTATTTTAGGATTTTATAATACACCTGATATAACTGATAAATTATCACAATCACAAATACTGTTAATACAGAATGAATTATGGCAAACAATAGATTCACTTGAAGAAGGAGCGAACATTCTCTTTATTGGTTACCCCATGAATCTTTGGGAAGGTAAACAAAATTATCCATTATCTAGAAAAGGAATGATTTCACAAATCATTAAAGATAAAAAACGCATTTTAATAGATGGTTTTGTTCAGCATGGTCATAGTGGGTCACCTGTTTTTTTAATAAGTTCTAACAATAATCTCCCTCCAACATGGTATTATAAATTAATCGGCATTACAACTTCATTTCCAAGTGAATTCGGTGAAATATACAAAACCAAATACAGCAAAGTTGATAGTTTGATACCTTTATTAAATCCTGGTTTTACAATCGTTACACCTATGGACGAAATTATTATAGCTTTTGATGATGTTATAAATAAAGAATTGAAGAAAATCAAGAAGAAAAAGTAAAACCAACTTCATCTGCCAGTCCTGCGGGGTTTGACCGCCCCGACCCCTGGGGGTCTTGACCGCCCCCCTACCCCCCTCCGCTGCGGAGGGGGAATCCCAAAACCCCTTCCCCAATGGGGAAGGGGCAGGGGTTAGGTCGGCAATAAAATTAATTACGAGTAAATGAAAAACAAACTGATCCCCAAAACCAACTTCGTCTGCCAGTCCTGCGGGTTCGAAAGCTCCAAGTGGCTGGGCAAATGCCCGTCCTGCGGAGGCTGGAACACCTTGGTGGAGGAGATCAAGCGGGCCGACCTCCGGCCGGGCAAGAACAAGGCCTCCCGCCAATCCGCCCCCACCCTGCCCCAGACCCTCAAGGAGATCGAGATCCGGGACGACCAGCGTTTGATGTCCGGCATCTCCGAGTTCGACCGGGTCACCGGCGGCGGCCTGGTATCGGGCTCGCTCACCCTGATCGGCGGCGACCCGGGGATCGGCAAATCCACCCTCACCCTGCAGTTGGTCGACCGGCTGGCCGCCTCCGGCCAAAAGGTCCTTTACGTTTCCGGCGAGGAATCGCCGGCCCAGATCAAACTGAGAGCCCAGCGTTTGCAGGTCAACTCGGATAACCTATTATTGCTGTCCGAGACCATATTGGAGAACGTCCTGGAGACGGTGCACAAATTAAAGCCCGACATCCTGGTGATGGATTCCATCCAGACCATCTATCGCACCGATCTGGAATCCGCCCCCGGTTCGGTGGGACAGGTGCGGGAATGCGGGGCCGAGCTGATGCGGCTGGCCAAGACCGACAACCTGGCCACCATACTGATCGGACACGTCACCAAGGAGGGCGTCATCGCCGGGCCCCGGACCCTGGAGCATATGGTGGACACCGTGCTGTATCTGGAGGGGGAGCGGCACCACGCCTATAGGATTTTGCGATCGGTCAAGAACCGCTTCGGCTCCACCAACGAGATCGGCGTCTTCGAGATGCAGGAGTCCGGCATGGTCGAGGTGGCCAATCCCTCCCAGGTGTTCCTGTCGGAACGGACCAGAGAGATACCGGGCTCCACCGTGGTCTGTTCGCTGGAGGGCACCCGTCCCCTGCTGGTGGAGATCCAGGCCCTGGTGGCCCCGGCCTCATACGGCAACCCCCAGCGGGTGCCCACCGGATTCAACCATCGCCGCCTTTCGATGCTGCTGGCGGTGCTGGAACGCCGGGCCGGTTTGAATCTGGGAATGCACGATGTCTTCGTCAACATCGCCGGGGGATTAAAGCTGGATGAACCGGCCATAGACCTGGGCATCGCCGCGGCGGTGGCCTCGGCCTTCAAGAACCAGAATGCCGACCCGGACACCGCGGTGGTGGGCGAGATCGGCCTGGGCGGGGAGATCCGCAGCGTGGGACAGCTGGACAAACGGATAAACGAAGCCCAAAAGCTGGGTTTTAAAAGGATGATCATCCCGGCTCATAATATCAAGGACCGATATTCGGACAAGATCAAGCTGGTTGAGGTCCGCTACCTGTCCGATGCCCTCCAGTCTTTGATATTTTAAGCACTGGCAAAACGAGCGGTCTCAATTTCTGATTTTAGACATCTTGGTGTCTTTGTGGTTTACAGTTCAAGGAAAGGAATTCATATGAAGATCCGAAAACTCACCATAAAAGATTATCCGGAGCTGATGAAGCTCTGGTCCCGGGCCAAACTGCCGGCCAAGCCCAAAGGGCGCGACAGCCGGGCTCATATCGCCAAGGAGATGAAACAGAACCCCGATTTTTTCATCGGGGCCTTCGACAAGGACCTGATGATCGGATCTGTCATCGCCTCGCACGACGGGCGCAAGGGCTGGCTCAACCGGGTGGCGGTGGGCCCGGACTACCGGGGCCAGGGCGTGGCCCAGGCCCTGACAGTGGCCGGAGAAAAGGCCTTAAGGAAGCACGGCATCAAGATATTCGGGCTTTTGATACATGAATACAATCAGGCCTCACTCAATCTGGCCAAGAAGATGGGCTACCTGGTCCATACCGACATACTATACCTGACCAAACGCGACGGGGATCATATTTAACCATTTCGCACAGATGGCCCCGATGATTTAACGAATACCTTTATTGATAATGGAATGGACATAGAAAACAAAATCTCCTATGATATAAGGGGCGCAGCTTTTAAGATTAACAAATTTAATGCTCCGTCACTAAAAAACAGTATCGTCAGGGTTGTAAATTAAAAGACATTAATATCACCGTTTTAATCTGTGTAATCTGTGAGAAAAACCTTATGTTCGTTTCCTGCATCATAGTGGCCGCCGGCAGCGGTCTCAGACTGGGAGCCAAGATCCCCAAGGCTTTCGTCAAGATCAATGGCAAACCAATGCTGGAATATTCACTTGAAGCATATCAGGATTGCAAGCATATAAAGGAGATCATCCTGGTCAAGCCTCCCTCCCATCAGTTCAAGGGCCTGAAATATTTCGACCGGTTCTCCAAGCTGGCCGCCATAGTCTCCGGAGGCAAAGAAAGGCTGGACTCGGTCAGGGCCGGGCTCAATTCCGTCTCTCCCCAAGCCGATATGGTGATGATCCACGATGCCGCCAGACCACTCATCAGGCCAGAACAGATACATTCGGTGATATCGGCCGTAAAAAAGCACGGCGCGGCCATACTGGCCTCGCCGGTGACCGACACCATCAAGAGTGCCGACAAGCATATCATCAAAAGAACAGTCGATCGTGCCGGATTATGGAAAGCTCAAACCCCGCAGGGGTTCAGAAAAGAGATCCTGGAAAGGTCGCATTTTGATCAGAGGATAAGATCCGTGACCGACGACAGCCAGTTGGTGGAGATGATAAAAGGAAAAGTTTTCATCGTCCCCGGAGACGATAGCAACATTAAAATAACCACCCCCATAGACCTGGAGATAGCTTCATGCCTGTTAAAAAAGAAAAGATCCGCGTAGGCTTCGGCTACGACATCCACCGCCTGGCAAAGGGCCGCCGCCTGATCCTGGGCGGGGAGACTATCCCCTTCCATCTGGGACTGCTGGGCCACTCCGACGCCGACGTGCTGTGCCACGCCATTGCCGACAGCCTGCTGGGAGCGGTGGCCGCCGGAGATATCGGAATGCATTTCCCCAACACCGATCCCGGGTTCAAAAACATCTCCAGCCTGCTGCTGCTGAAGAGAACGGCGGCCATAATCAAAAAAGCCGGCTACCGGGTGGCCAATATCGACGCCATGTTGATCGCCCAGGCCCCCAAGCTGGCGCCGTACATCGAGGACATGAGAAAAAATATCGCCCTGGCCCTGGGGATCGATGGAACGAAAGTATCGGTAAAAGCCACCACCAATGAAGGGCTGGGGGACATCGGAAGAGGCAAGGGCATCTGCGCTTTTGCCAATGCGCTGGTAGAGAGGATAAAATGAATCTGGACCTGGAGGGGATCACCAAGTCATTCGCCGCCCAGGGCGGGCTGTGGGCCTACCTGACGGTTTTCGCCACCACCTTCATCGAGGGCATCTTCCCGATCATCCCCAGCGACGTGGTGGTGCTGTTCTGCGCCCTGCTGGTGGCTAAAGGAACCCTCCATTGGCTGCCGCTATTCCTTTCGGCTTTTGTGGGCGGGGCTTTGGGAGCCTTGTTGGTCTACTGGATCGGGGTCAGCAAAGGCCGGGAATTCTTTCTGGCCAAGCCCCGGTTTTTCCTCTCCCCCAAAAGATTGCTGGAGATGGAGGGCCATTTTAAGAAATACGGCAACATCATCCTGGCCCTCAACCGGGCGGTGATCGGCGGCCGATCATTCGGGTTCCTGATCGCCGGCCTGACCGATTACCAGTTCAGGAAAGTGGTTATCTACGGCACCCCCGGCATCTTACTATGGTATGCCCTGGTGATCGCCCTGGGCATATACTTCGGAGAGCGGGCCAAGCAGATGGTAAACGGGATCATCATGGTGGTGATGATCATAATGGCCCTTTCGGCGCTGTCCCTGCTGGTCACCAAGAAACTCTTTAAATAATGACGGTTCTTTCCCCGGTAAAATAAAAAGGGTCTTGTATCATCCGATACAAGACCCTAACTTTTCCAACGATAATTACCTTACGGTGTCTTTCAGCTCTTTGCCAGGCTTGAAGGCGGGGACCTTCTTGGCGGCGATCTTGATTTCCTTGCCAGTCTGCGGATTCCTTCCGATTCTGGCTTTTCTCTTCTTGACGCTGAAGGTACCGAAACCAACCAGGGTAACGGAGTCGCCCTTCTTCAAAGCTTTGGCAATGTTGTCGATCACGGCGTTAACCGCGTTGCCAGCCTCTGCCTTGGTGCAGGTAACCTTGGCCACTGCTTCGATCAATTCGGCTTTGTTCACTACTTTATCCCTCCTTTCGTTTAATGAAATATAAGAATGTTATTTCAAACTTAACGATAGTATAGCATTTGCAGGCATTACCGTCAAGTATTTTTTTTAAATATTTTCTTTACAGCATGTTCACCGGGTCGATGTCTACGGATAATCTTATTTTTTCGTTCCGGCCCGAGGCGATCCCCTCCAAAGCTTTTTTGATCTCCGAAGGCGAACCGGCCTTTAACATCAGCTGCCAGCGGAACCGACCCTTGATCTTGGCCAGCGGAGCCGGGGCGGGACCCAGGACCTCGGCCCGGCCGGCGCCGGATTTTATTTTTTCAGCGACACTATCGGCGAAGTCCTCCAGGTCAGCCTGGCTGCCAGAGGTGAAGGTCAGCAGGGCCAGGTGCCGGTGCGGCGGATAGCCGCACTCCTCCCGGCCCGCCAGTTCATGCTCGGCAAAGGAATAATAATCGTTCTCCCGGCACCATTTGACCACCGGGTTATCGGGCATTCTGGTCTGGATGACCACCTTTCCCGGATGCCGCCCCCTCCCGGCCCGGCCCGCCATCTGCACCATCAGTTGGAAGGCCCGTTCGGCCGCCCGGAAATCGGGCAGTCCCAAAATGTCGTCCAGGTTTATTATCCCCACCAGCGAAACGTTGGGAAAGTGATGCCCTTTGGAAATCATCTGGGTGCCCAGCAGTATCTGCGAACCGCCTGACAGGAAATCCTGCAGTATCCGGTGATGCTCCCCCTTGCGCCCGGTGGTGTCGGCGTCCATCCGGCTGATCCTTCCCTTCGGAAAAACGTTCTTCAACTCCGCCTCCAGCCGCTGAATGGCATAGCCCCGGTGCTCCAGCATCAGGCTGCCGCAGGCCGGGCAGGCTTCCGGCAGTCTGGCCTGGTATCCGCAATAATGACACAGCACCGATTCCCCGCTACGGTGATAGGTGAGGCTGACGCTGCAATTGGGACAGGTTATCAGGCTGCCGCATTTCCCGCACTGAAGATAAGGCGCGAACCCCCGGCGGTTAAGAAGGATCATGGCCTGGCGCCCGGCCTGCAGGCAGGCCCCGATCTCCCGGCCCAGCAGCGGCGAGATCAGGCGGTCCTCCCTGGGCAGTTTTTTAAGATCCACCACCTCCACCATCGGCAGATCGGCTGACCCGACCCGTTTTTCCAGCCGGAACAGCTTGAACTTGCCCATCCTTGCTTTATAGTAACTCTCCACTGAAGGGGTGGCCGATCCCATCAGCACCACGGCGCCGCTCTTCCGGGCCCGAATGATGGCCAGATCCCTGGCATGGTACAGGGGAGCCAGGTCGGATTGCTTGTAGCAGGCGTCGTGCTCCTCGTCTACGACTATCAGACCCAGATCATCAAAGGGGGTGAAGACGGCCGACCTGGTGCCCACCACCACCCGGAAGTCTCCGCGCCTCACCGCTCTCCAGGCATCATAGCGTTCCCCGCTTCCCATTTCGCTGTGCCAGACCGCCACCTGGCCCAGCCGGGACCTTACCCGGTGCAGCATCTGCGAGGTCATCCCTATCTCCGGCACCAGTATCAGCACCTGGCGGCCCTGGGCCAGGGCCCGTTCGGCGGTCTTCAGGTAGATCTCGGTCTTGCCGCTGGAGGTGACCCCGGATATCAGGTTCACCGAAAACATTCGGGAATTGATGTCCCTTGATACCGAATCCAACACTTGCTGTTGTTCGGCATTCAAGGTGACCTCGGCATCCTCCTCGGCCCAGCCCTGCTCCTCCTGGCCCCTGAATTTCTCCCGCCACTCCCAGCCAGCCAGGCCCAGGGCCACCAGCCTGAGGGCCGCAGGCCTTTTGCTTTTGATCGCTGACGGAGGCACTGCCCCCTTCTGCTCAACAAGATCCAATAGTTCGGCCTGTCCTTTGGAGAGCTTCAAGCTTGTTTTATCGGCCGGACTGCGGCCAGACAGCCAGCGTTCCTTTCTGACCGCGATCCTGGCTTTCTGCCACACCGGCTCGGAAAACAGCAGCCCCATCCGGCAGTATTCCTCGATGCCCTTTTCGGCGGAGGGGGCGAACTTCTTTAAAAGATACTGGTGCGACACCGAGCCCTTCTCGATTATATGATCCAGCATAGGTTCGGCCGGGATCTGGCCGGAATAATTTCCGTTGAGCCACACCATCCTCAGCTGTTTGGCATCCATCCCCGGTGGCAGCGCCGCCCGGATGGCCTCCCCCCAGCCACAGCGGTAATATTTGGAGACCCACTCGGTCAGCTCCAACAGCTCGCGGCTGATGACTGGCTTAATATCTATCACCTCCAGAATGGGCTTGACCGGAAAATCGCAGGTTTCTTTCAGATGCACCACATATCCGATGGCCTCCCTTTTGCCCAGGGGAACCCGCACCCTGATCCCCGCGCCATCCACCGTCAGGTGACCGGGGATCAGGTAGGTAAAACAGCGGCCCTGGGGGATGGACAGCGCCACATCAGCGTATTTCAAACTTTTGCTTGACAAATTTGTTTTTTTAAATTAACCTTATGCCTTGAACTAGGATTTATTGAGGGATGAAATGACAGCGAAACATTTCTTCTTGGCGGCTCTATTGGCCCTCGCGGCCGGAGGAACCGCCTGGGCCGACTTCGGCGACGGACCCGGCGAATTCATCTTTCCCAGCGGGATAGCCCTGGACCGGGAGGGGAACATCTATGTCAGCGAGATCGGCAATGACCGCATCCAGAAGTTGGATGCCGACCAGCAAGGGCTGAACAGCTGGGGCCGCTTCGGGCGGGACAGCGCCGACTTTGACGACCCCACAGCGCTGGCCTTCGGTCCCGACGGCAACCTGTATATCGTGGACAGCGGCAACCGGCGGGTGGTGGTCTGCGACACCGCGGGAAATACGCTATGGCACATCCCTCTGCCGGATTCCTCAAAGCCCTGGGGCATTGCTTTCGCTGCCGAATATTTTTATGTTTCGGACCGTCAGAACAACCAGATCTACCTTTTTAACCAGAACCGGAATCTGATCTCGGCGCTGGGACAGAGCGGATCCCTTAACGGCCAGTTCCTTCAGCCCAAGGGCCTGGCGGCGGATGGAAATAAAAGGCTGTATGTGGTGGATGCCGGGAACAACCGGATTCAGGTTTTCTCGCCGGAGGGCATTTTTATCCGCAGCTGGGGCGGCTATGGCGAGGGCGAGGGCGAGTTCGACAATCCGGGGTGCATTTTCAGCGGGCCCTCCGGCCAGCTGATGATCACCGACTCCGGCAACGACCGTTTTCAGGAATTCACCGCCGAGGGTCTCTTTTCCAGCTACGGCGGAGGTCCCGGCACCGAACCCGGCCAGTTCCTGAACCCCAACGGCATCGCCATAGACAGCCGGGGCACCCTCTATATCGTGGACACCGATAACCACCGGATCCAGGTCTTCAGTTCCCAGTGATATTGGCCCGCCTACCAGGACTCGAAGGATTGCCTTATGATCTCGGCCGCCAGGTTTTCGGCGGCTTTTTTCATTCCGGATTCCTCATCGGATTCGCTGACCTGATAGGTGCCCCACCCGGAGAGGCTTGCCGACTCCCATAGAACCTTCCCGGCCGCCGATCTCAGCTTGGCTTTGGCGGCGATGGTGGTCTTGTACTGGTTGACCTGCTCCTGGCTGGTGTATTCAAAAGGAGCCCGGGTATATCCGGTCACCGCCAGTTCCAACACCGCCTCCGCCTTTTCCGGGTCGCTGACCTTGACCCGGCCGTCGTTGTTGACCGCCGTTATCATGGTGGTGGTCATGATCTCCGACAGGCGGTATTCGGCGGTGGTGTTCTCGACCACCGGTATCCCCACCGTCTGAAAATCCAGCCGCCCTCCGCTGAAAGAGTAACATCCGGACAGCATCAAGGCCAGGGCGCCGGCAGCCATAAAAAATATTTTGACGCTGGTCTTCATTTTCTCACCTGGTTAAAATTGCCAGATTCTCTATGTGATAGGTCTGAGGGAACATGTCCGCCAGAAAAAGTTTCTGCAGTTTATATCCCCGGCCGACCAGCAAGGCCGCATCCCTGGCCAGGGTCGAGGGGTTGCAAGACAGATAGGCGATCCGGGCGGGGTTCAGACCGGCGATGGCTTCGATGACCCCGGGGGCGGCCCCCTGCCGCGGCGGGTCCAGCACCAGAGCGTCAGCGGATTTCAGTTTGATCAGCTGGTCCTCCGCCCGGCCGCAAAGGAACTCACAGTTGCCGATGTTGTTAAGCGCGGCGTTGACTCTGGCATCATCCACCGCCGGAGCGAACTCCTCAATGGCCGTCACCCTTTTGGCCTGCCCGGCCAGCTGCAGGGCGATGGACCCCATGCCGGAATACAGGTCGGCCACCTCATCGCCGGGAGACAGCTGCAGACTTTCCTTTATGTTTTGATAAGCCATCTCGCTGGTCCGAAGATTTGACTGCAGGAAAGAGCCGGGCGACAGGCGACAGGTTATATGGCCGATCCGTTCCGACAGATATTCCACCCCGCCCAGGTGGGTCCATTTTTTGCCCAGGATGACGTTGCCCCGGGCGGGATTCACATTCTGCCAGACGGATTTTATATTTGGAACTTCCGCCAGGATCCTCTGGGCTATCTTGTGGAGGTCCGGCTCATATCTGGTGACCAGGACCAGGGACAGGGCCTCTTCGCTTTTGCTGTACCGCAAGATCAGATGGCGCAGGTTTCCACTGTGCCCGGCCGGAGTGCTGCCCTTTAGCCCGCTTTTGTTGATGACCTCCTTCACTTTTCGGAAGGCCTGGGTTATCGGTTCCTCCAGCAGGGGACACTCCTGGATGTCGACCAGATCGTGGCTTTTTAGCCGGTAATATCCCATCCCATTGCCATTTTTTGAAGCCTGGACAGGGTACTGGGCTTTATTGCGGTAATGCCACTCTCCGGCCGGCGGCAAAACGGCTATCTCATCGATCTCGATCTTCCCCAGCCTTTTGAATATCTCCCGGGTTATGTTCGTCTTCTGCTCCAGCTGGTATTGGTAGTCCATCATCTGCCACTGGCAGCTGCCGCAGATCCCGAAATGCCTGCAGGCCGGCTTTACCCGGTGGTCCGACGGCTTTATTATCTCATGGACCTCCCCCCGGCTGTAGGTCTTGTGCGGCTCGATTATTTTTACCTTGAGTTCGTCGCCCGGAACGCCGTAGGGCACGAAGACCGCCTGGCCCTGATGATGCCCCACCGCATCGCCGCCGTAGGCCAGATTCTCCAGAGAGATATTCAGGACCTGCCCGGCCCTCAGCATGAATTCACCGGAACAATATCGGACATCATAACCAATGCATCCTCGTTGTGATAATATTTTTTCCGGATGGCGACCGGCCTGAATCCGAAAGTTTTGTACAATTCGATGGCGGCTTCGTTGGAACTTCTGACCTCCAGGCTGGCCATCCGGCAGCCCAGCCGATATGCCTGTTGCAGGATCTCCTGAAGCAGGCGCCGGCCGCATCCCCACCTTCTTTTTTCGGCAGCCAAGGCGATGTTCCCCAGATGGAACTCGTCCAGCACCACCCAGCCGACGGCATATCCGGAAATCTTCCCGTCGATTTCCAACACCAGAAATATCCGGCGGCCGTCATCCTTCGTCTCCTCCCGGAACATATTCTCCGACCAGGGGTCGGGAAATGAGCGCTTTTCGATATCCAGTATCTCCGGCAGATGCTCCGGCCGCATTTTAAGGATTCTTTGGTTCATTTCTTCAGCTCAGCGTCAGCCGGTCGGACATAGAAAGCGTCCAATTGTTGGGGATCCACTGCCTGATCCTCTTGGTACAACCGGTGGGCCAATCCCGCCAGGCCGGACAGCACCCGGCCCGACGCGAGAAAATCCTCGTCCTGGCGGAACTTTTTGGCGGAGGTCCGGAACAGATCCCGGTAGCTCAACTCTCCGCTACCGAACAGCAGGGCATCCTCCGGCAGCATTGCCAGCCACTTCTCCGGCCCGATAGACAGATAATCGCTTTCCCTGACCGGCTGACCATCTTTCATTTTATATAAGGCGGTGTAGATCTCCTTTTTCTTGGCATCGATCATGGGCGACACATACCCTTCTTTTGATTCCTGCGAGCCGGCCATCGCATCCAGGGTGTTCAGGGAAAGGGCTGGAAGTTTAAGCCCGGCGGCCAGGCCCTTTATAAAAGCTATGCCCACCCGCAATCCGGTGAAAGATCCGGGCCCGGTGGCCGCCGCCAGCAATCCGATATCCGACAACTTGATATCATGGCGTTTAAGCAGTGCCCCCAGTTCAGCCGCCAGAATTTCGGAATGCCCGGTGCCGGCCTCCCGGGAAAGGCCCGCCAGCACCTTCCCCTGGCGGCAGAGGGCGATATTAAGATAGATCCCGCTGGTATCCAGGCATAAATACATCATAAAATATCCCAATCCATTGGAAACCCGCCTATCGGGATCATTTTAAATTCCCTTTCATCCGGTGATCTGATGGTGATGTAAACATCCAATCTGTCCTGGGGAAGCTCACCCCCTGCGTTCTCCGGCCATTCTATCAGCACCAGACCCTCGCCGTAAAGATATTCTTCATACCCGATGTTCAGCAGCTCAGATGGCGATTTCAATCGGTACAGATCGAAATGATAGATGGGATGCTTGGCGGTGTATTCATTTAGCAGGGTGAAGCTGGGGCTGACCACCGGCTCCTGCACCCCCCAGCCCCGGCAGATGCCCTGGGCCAGGCAGGTCTTGCCCGAGCCCAGGTTGCCATAAAGACAAATCACTTGGCCGGGTTTTAAATGGACCGAAAGCTTCTGGCCAAAGTTTTTGGTTTCCACCGCAGAATGAGTAATTAGTTTATTAGTCATCATTATTGCCTGCTATATTATAACCAAGACCCATACTAACATAAGGTTCTTTAGTGTTGTAATAACCTTTATTCCAGGGAATACATATATTGGAATTCAATAAAAATGATTTATATGATACTTTAACACCGAAATTACTTTGTGAACATATGCGTGACATTCGATAAAAAGGATAAAAATCTGTATTTTGACCAGCTGACAAGAAAATATTTTTATTGATTTTATATCCAACCTTTAAATTTGCCAGCCATACAGCAGGTACTACAATGAAAATAATATCATATAAATGTTTTTTACCATCTTCAAGCATAAAACCAGATAAAGCCATAATAGAAGCAATGCCATTCGAAGAAATGTAATAGATATTATCCTGTTTTACAGATGAAACACTAAATGCTTCAATCCCACGATAAAAGCGATTACCTTTAATAACTGTTAATGACGTACGCAGGTTAAACTGTTCTATATATGAAGAAGAAACTGCCATTTCTGTAATCGTTTCAGAAAACGCGTAATTTAATGGCAACAACAAGACAATGCAAATAAATATATATTTATTTATAAACATTTTATAAATCCTCATTTCGGCGTCATCACCGCCACCGGCAGTATCATCTCCTCCATGGAGATCCCGCCGTGCTGGAAGGTGCCTTCGTACCGCTTGCGGTATTCCTCGTATTTGGTGGGGTACACCAGGTAGAAATCCTCCTTGGCGATCAGGTACTGCATTCCCTTATATTCCTCCGGCAGTAGATAATCTGCCGGGTTCTTTATCCACAGCACTTGGCGGTGATCCCCGGAGATATTGTTGCCGGACTTGTAGCGCAGATTGGCGGTGGTGTTCTGCCCGGCCTTGATCTCGCTCCCCCGCCGGCCCTGAATGGAGCCATGGTCTGTCGTTATGATCACCTCCCGTTTCTGGTGGGCGGCCATCTGCAGGATGTGGAAGATGTCGGAATTGGAGAACCAGGTCAGGGTCAGCGAGCGGAAGGCCTTCTCATCCGGGGTTATCTCCTGAAGGACCTGGGAGTCGGCCCGGGAATGCACCAGGATGTCCATGAAGTTCACCACCAGGCTGATCAGTGGGACGTTCTGGTAGGAGCCGAAGTTCTTGCGCACCTCCCGGCTTTCGTCAATGTTGAAGATCTTGATATAGCGGGGATCGGGTGAGGTTTTGCACTTGAGCCGGGCCAGGTTGATGTCCATCAGCTGATGTTCGTAACGGTTGCGGCTGGCTTCGTTGGCCGCATCGCTCTTCTCCCAGTACTGGGGATAGCTCCTGGCGATCTGGGACGGAAAAAGTCCGCTGAATATGGCGTTACGGGAATAAGGGGTGGCGGTGGGCAGCACCGAATAATAATAATCGGTGTGGATGTCGAAATAATTCTTGATCACCGGTTCGATGGTCATCCACTGGTCCAGCCTCATGCAGTCCAGGATAAGGAACAGGCATTTTTTGCCGGCTTTGGCCGGAGGCACCACGTAGCGCTCCACGATGTCGGTGGACAGCAGAGGCCGCGACTGGCCGTGCAGCCAGCCGGAATAGTTCTCCTCCACGAAACGGGAGAACTCCAGATCGGCCTCCCTGAGAGTTCCCTCATGGCTGGCATGGAGGCCGTCGTCCCGCAGCAAAGAGAGCCGCAGGTCCCATTCTATCAGATTGCGATAATGGCGGCACCATTCCTGCCAGTCCAGGGTGCGATAGTCAAAACTGCGCAGGTCCTGGGAGGCCTGAACGTACTCCCTGACCGTCTGCTCCTCCACCAGCTTGCGGCCGTCCAGCACCCGGCGGCAGGAGGCCAGCACCTGGGCCGGATTCAGGGGCTTCAGCAGGAAGTCGTCTATTCTCTGACCCAGGGCCTGCTCCACCAGTTCCTCCCGCTCGCTCTTGGTGGCCATGATCACCGGCAGGTCGGGGTTTATCTGCTTGAGCCGAGACAGGGTCTCCAGCCCGTCCATGCCGGGCATCATCTCATCCAGCAGCACCAGGTCGAAGTTCGATGTCCCGATCTTTTTTACCGCCTCCTCCCCGGAGGCGGCCGGCGTCACCTTGAAGTTCTTACCCTCCAAAAAAATGATCTGCGACTTAAGCAGATCTATCTCGTCGTCGACCCACAGGATCCTGTAGCCCTCATCCATCAAACACCCCTTCTTTCGACGTTACCCTGAAAATCAATGGCCGTGCCTTTTGAGGGGCAGGGTTATCAGAAAGGCCGATCCCTGTCCCGGACGGCTGCCGGCCAGTTTGATCTTCCCCTGGTGGTAATCCTCTATGATCCGCCTGACCAGCGAAAGCCCCAGCCCCCATCCCAGGGTCTTGGTGGTGAAGCCGGGAGAGAAGATCTTTTTCTGGTGACCCGGCTGTATCCCCCGGCCGTTGTCGCTGACGGTGATCTCTATCTTTTTGGCGGCAACCGCGGTGCTTATCGATATCACACCGTCGGGGCCGTCGATGGCGTCGATGGCGTTCTTGATCAGGTTCTCCACCGCCCAGGTGAACAGGTCCCGGTTCAGCAGGACCCCGGGATCGTGGTGGTAGTTTTCCTCAAAGCGGATCTTCTTGCCCATGTTGGCCACCCGGTGGGTGAAATATTCCACCGCCTGATGCAACAGTTGATTGATATCGGCCTCGGCCAGTTTGGGAATGGAGCCCACCTGGTTGAAACGGTTGAGCACCCTCTCCAGGTGGGCCAGGTCGTTCTCCATCTCGGGGATTATCTCCGGCGGGGTCTTGGTGCCGTCCTGGAGCAAGGTCAGCCAGCCCATCAGGGAGGAGATGGGGGTGCCCAGCTGGTGGGCCGCCTCCCGGGCCAGCCCCACCCACACCGCCCGCTCCTCGCCGGCCTTGATGGCCCGGAAACCTATGAACCCTATCCAGACGAACAGGGCGATCATGCCGATCTGGATGAAGGGGACGTAGCCCAGCTCCTTCAATATCTGGGGATTGCCGTAATGCACGTAGCCCACCACCGTGGAGTCGGAGTTGAGCATCATGGGGATGGGCTGGTTCTCGCCGTCCAGTTTCAGGATGGCGGTCTTGATCCCCGTCAGCGGATCGCCGGGCGGCAGCGAGTCCCACTGCTTCATCTGTTCGGTGGTCATGGGGTAGGGCTCGATGCCGATATTCTTCCAGGCCAGGGGAACGCCCTTCCGGTCGGTGACCACCACCGGGAAATTTATCTTCTGGATGATCTCCTCGAAGATGATGCCGGTCTCCGGAACGTCACCCACCACCTCCGGCACCGCCGCCGTCATGCAGAAGCGGGCGAACACCCGGGACATGATCCGGGGCTCCTCCTCCAGCTTGCGGATCAGCAGGGTGGTGTAGATCAGGGAGACCAGCACCAAGCTGGCGGCGCCCACGAACAGGTAGGAGCGCCAGATCCCGGTCCATCTGGAATGCGGTTTGACGAAAGAGACCATAAATGATTTTAATTAATGAAGTTTAATCCTGGACACTAAATTCTAAACCTTAACAACTGTACATTTCAAATATATTATTAGATCTTTACCTGGTTCCGCCCCCCGGCCTTGGCCCGGTACAGGGCCTTGTCCACCTTGTCGATGATCTCGTCCTTCTCGGAGCCGTCATCCGGAAAACCGGAGACCCCCAGGCTGATGGTCACCCGGCCGATATTTTTCGCCCCCTCGGCCTCGAACCGGTTCTTCTCCACCGCCACCCGGATCCGCTCGGCCAGCAGCCGAGCCTCGGACTTCTTGGTCTCGGGCAGCACCAGCATGAACTCCTCGCCGCCGTAACGGGCCACCAGGTCCACGTCGCGGGCCTGCTCCATGAGCAGCCGGGACACCTCTTTCAGGACTATGTCCCCCACCGGATGTCCCAGGGTATCGTTGATCTTCTTGAAATGGTCGATGTCCATCATTATCAGGGACAGCGGATGACTGTACCTCCGGGCCCGGTTGAGCTCCCGGTCAAAGAAAGATTGGAAGAAACGGTGGTTGTTCAATCCGGTCAGGCCGTCGGTCACCGCCAACTGCTCGGTCTCCTCATACAACCGGGCGTTCTCCAGAGCCACCGCCACCTGGCTGGCCAGGGTGGTCAACAGCCGCTGGTCCACCTGGTCGAAGGCGTTGACGTTGTCGCTCTCCACGTTGAGCACCCCCACCACCTGCTGTTTGATCTTCAGCGGCACCGCCAGCTCCGAACGGGTCTTGCCGTCTATGCTTACATAGTGCTGGTTCTGGGCGACGTCCTTGACCATGATCGGCTCGCCGGTGGCCGCCACCATTCCGGTGATGCCCTCCCGGCCTATCTTCAGCCGGCGTCCCATCTCGCCCAGGATGTTCTGGTACCCCAGGCTGGCCTTGAACACCAATTCGTCGGCATTGCGATCCACGATCATTATGGCGATCTTGTTGTAATGGAAGGTATCACTCAGGATGCGGCAGACCTGATCCAGCAGCACATCCAGCTTCAAGGTGGAGCTGACCGTGGTGCCCACATTGTGCAGCGCCGAAAGTTCGCTGATCCGGCGGTTGGCCTCTTCATACAGCCTGGCGTTATCCAGGGCTATTGATACCTGGCTGGCCAGGGTGGTCAGCAGCCTCAGGTCGGACTCGGTGAAGGCGTCGGTCTTGTCATCCTCGATATTGAGCACCCCGACGGTCTTTCCTTCCCGCTTGATGGGCACTGCGATCTCCGAAAGCACCCGGGGATCGATGGCGCTGTAGCGCGGTTCCTGGCGGACGTCGTTGACGATCTGGGGTTCCCCGTGCTCGGCCACCCAGCCCACCACGCTGTTGCCGCCCACCGTGAAATAGAGCATATTCAGCTCCTCGCCGTATCCGGACTGGGCCCCGATGAAGATGCTCTTGCTCTGCGGCTCCACCGTGAAGATGGCCA
The DNA here is from genome assembly GCA_001777915.1 of Candidatus Edwardsbacteria bacterium RifOxyA12_full_54_48. NCBI lineage: Bacteria > Candidatus Edwardsiibacteriota > Candidatus Edwardsbacteria bacterium RifOxyA12_full_54_48. Next base: position 97,236 of record MFFN01000003.1, read on the forward strand.
CCTTCAGGTAATGCAGGGTATCCCGGATGACCCCCACCACCTTTTCCAGCAGTTTTTCCCTTTCGATGGCCGAGGAGATCACTATTCCAATATTGTGCAGGGTGGAAAGTTCGGAGATGCGGGCCTGGGCATCGTTATAGAGTGTGGCGTTGGCAATGGCCAGGGCCGCAGTGTTGGCAAAGGCCTCCAGCGATCGCACCTTCCGTTTGTCGGGAACCTTGCCGTCGGTCGGCTTATCTATCTGGATGATGGCCAGCAGCTTCTTCTCCTTGGAATATAGTGGCACTATCAGCAGGTTGCCGGCCTGCCAATCCTCACCCTTGCCTTCTTTATTGGGAGGAGGGCTGTCGCCGTTGCCATCATCTTTGCCGAAAGGCAGAAAAAAGGAATTTCCTATCCTATATTCAGGTTTCATCAGGTTCAGATATTGCTCCAGGCTGGAATGCACCTGCCGGATGTTCTCGAACTCCTCGGGGCTGAAACCGGAGGACGCCTTGTGGGTAAGCAACTGGCCGCCGCCCTCAACCAGACTGATCAGGACCGCCTCGAAACCCAAGCTGCTGTGAATGCCTTCCACGATAACTGACAGGATCTCCTCCAGTTTGAGCGAAGAAAGAATGGTGCTGGACAGGTACTGCAGGGTGGAAAGCTCGGTGTTGACCTCGATCTGCCGTTTTAAGGCCAGATTAAGCCGAGTGTTGGTGTCGGCCAGCTTGTTCTCGCTGTTTCTTATCTCAGAGAACAGGGCCGCATTCTTCCAGGCCACTGCGGCCTGGTTGGTGAACAGCGAAGCCAGTTCGAACTCCCGGTCGGCAAAGCCCCGGGATACTTCCCGCCCTATGACCAATACCGCTTCGGCCCGTTCCTGGACCATCAACGGAAGCACCAGCAACGACTCGGCCTCCGCGGTGGTGCCAGGCACCACCGCGGTCCTCTGGTCCTGGTCGGTATTTTTGATCATCTCCGCCGTCCCGCTCCTGGCGATGGCCCCTGTCAGTCCGGTGTCCACAGAGAATGGCAGGTCGGCCATTATCTCCTGGGCGTTTGGCCCCCTGGCCAGAATGGGGCTAAGCTGCCTTCTCTCCCAATCGGCCCGATATATGGCCAGCCGTTCAAACGGGATCAACTGTTCGATCTGGCCGGCGATCTGCTCCAGCATCTGGTTGACATCCAGTGTCCCCAGCAACAGGGAGCTGGTATCCAGCAGGGCCTTTTGGGCCGTGACCCTTCCATCCAGGGCGGTCACCAGTTCGGCCCTTTCCAGGGCCATGGATAGTGAGTTGCCCAGGGTCAAAGCCAATTCCATATCTTTGCGGCCAAAACGGCGGTGGTTGCCGGAATAGTTGTTGATGTTCAGCACCCCGATCACCCGGTTCTTGGCCATCAGAGGAACGGATATCGTGGAGGCCAGTTTTTCCTCCTGCCCGGTCAGTTTGAAACGCTTGTCCTGGCTCAGGTCGTCGGTAAGCACCGGCTGCATTTTCTCCGCCACCCAGCCGGCCAGCCCCTGCCCTATAGAGAAGGCCGCCTTGGCTGTGGTTGCCGGGGACAGCCCCTTGGAAGCTTTTATTCTCAGCTTTTGGTCGTGGGGATCCACCAGCATTATCGAAAGGGTATCGGCGGTTATCACCTGGGAGATGGTGTCCATCCCCAATTTTAATATCTCACTGGCGTTGGTGAACGAGGTGATGGCCTGGCTGAACTGGTACAGAATGGACAGTTGTTTCAGGCCCTCCACCATATCGTGATACAAACCGGCGTTGTCCAGCACCAGGGCCGCCTGAAAGGCCAGGGCCTCGGCGGAGAGCACATCCTGATCCGAGAAATCCCCGCCATCCTCTTTGTCGGCCGCATAGATCAGCCCGATGATCCGGTTCCGGGTGGAAAGCGGGATGACGATCAGCTTGGATATCTCGAACAGCCTGGCGAAATCCCTCAGGACATACGGGTCGTTGGCCACGTCGTTGCTGTAGTACGAACGGCCCTTCTCGAAGACCGTCGCGGCGATGCCTCCCTGGTCCAGTTTAAAATGGAACTGCCTGGCCAGGGTCTCGATATCCCGGTATTTTTCCCTCTGGACCTTGGACAGAGGCTCGGAATAATGGATCGGGAGTTGGGCCTCGACCTCGTCGCTCTCCTGGTTGTAAAGGCTGATCAGGCATTTCTTTACTGATAGAGCGGAGGCTATCTTCTCCACTATCTTGCCGGTGACCATCCCCAGATCGCTGCTGACCGTAAGGCTCTGGGAGATGCTGTTGATATCGGAGAGCTCCCGGATCCTCTTCTCGGCCAGCTCCTCCAGCCTGATCTTGTTGATGGTCAGGGCGGCCTGCCCGGCAAAATTCTCCAGCAGCCTGACGTCATTTTCGTCGAAAGCATCGACGGCGGGACTTTCGATGTCCAGCACCCCTATCACTTCATCCTTGGACCATAACGGAATAGCCACCTCAGAACGGCATCCCGGGACGCCCTCCAGATATCTCTGGTCCTTCAAAACATCAGGCGCATAAAGGGTCTTGCCGCAAGACGCCGCCCAGCCGCATATACCCTGCTGGCCTATCTTCAGCTTCAGCCCCATCTGTTTTTGAGGATACCCCACGGCCGCCTTGATAAAAAGATTTTGTCCCTTCTCGTCTTTTAACAGGATGGCGCAATTCGGGTATCCCAAAGAATTGCTGATGATCTCCAGAATGGTGTTCAGAACCTGCCCCAGGTTCTGCTGATTTACCGCGGCGTTGGTGACCTGGAAAAGGGTGGACAGTTCCTTGATGTTCTGTTTTGATTCTCCATGCATTTTAGCGTTATATATGGCCCCGGCCGCCTGGTTGGCCAGGATCTCGGACAGCCTCAAGGTATCGCCGGTCAGGGTGTCGTGGTGCTGGTCGTCCCAGATCATCAGGATGCCCAGGCAGAGATTCCCGGCCAGCAACGGCACCCCCAGCCAGGCCTTGGTTTCCGGAGCGGTGGTCTTCAGCCTGCGTTTTCGGCATTCCACTTTATAGTCGTTGCTGAGGATCGGCTCCCTTTTTTCCCAGACATAGGTCGCCAGCCCCTGCCCCAGCGGAAAACTCTCCGGCCTTACTTTCCGGCCGTTTCGGTATTCAAAGATCACCGTGAATATTTTTTTCTCAGGCTCCGCCAGGGCCAGCAGCATGTTCCGGGGTTTGATGAACCTGATGATCCGGCGGTATATCTCCTCAAAGATGCTGTCGGAATCGGCACAGGTGGCGGCGGCCCGGCTGACCTTGACGATGGTGTCCAGCAGGATATCATTGTCGCCGGTTCCTGGAAGGTGGCTGCGGTCCCCGGCCTGGGGTGCCTTGCGCCGGGCGACCCTTTTTTGCAGAGAGCGCTGGTCGCTTTTTTTTGAGATCATTTCAATCGCCCTCCTTGATGCCCGATTCCCGGCGGAACAGCTCGGTGAAGGCGTTGACGATCTTATGATCGAACTGGGTGCCCGCGGCATCCTGCAGCCGCTGCAGCGCAACCTGGAAGCTGAAAGCCTTGCGGTACGGGCGATCGGAGGTCATGGCCTCAAAAGCGTCGGCCACGGCTATGATCCTGGCCTCCAGGGGGATGTCATCGCCTTTTATGCCCCGGGGATATCCCGAACCGTCGTAATACTCGTGATGGCAGTAGATGACCTCCCCGGTATGGCTCAGGGCATCGATCTCCAGCACCAGCCGGCTGCCGATGACCGGATGCAGCTTGACCTCCTGGAACTCGGCGGTGGACAGCACATCCGGCTTGGCCAAAATGTCCTCCCTGATACCCAGCTTGCCGATATCGTGAAGCAGCGAACTGTAATCGACCAGCCTGAGCTTGTCCTCGGACAGTCCGATATGCCTGGCTATCTTCAGAGCGTAATGCCGTACATTCTCGGAATGACCCTTGGTGTAGGGGTCCTTGGCGTCCATGGCGGCCACGAAGGCCTTAAGGGTGTCGTAGTAGCTGCGCTCCAGATCGTTGTACAGCCGGATGTTCTCGATGGCGATGGCCGCCTGATTGGCAAAAAGCTCCAGCAGGTGCACCGTTTCGATGCCGGGGATATTGCCGTCCCAGGGCTCGTCTACCGACAGGTATCCTACGGTGACCCCCTTTATAACCAGGGGGACTATCAGCACGTCATCCCGGTGCCAGGTCCCGTTCGATTGGTAGTTTTGGCTTACGAACCGGGCGGCGAAATTTTTATGGACCTCGGCATCGCCGTGAGGGATAAAATAGGAATTGCTCCTGCGGTATTTATCCAGGAATATCTTGGCCTTGTGTGGGGCGTCGTTGACCGGGGATTTTTCTATATTTTCCACCTCTTCCGCTCGCAGACCGTATTGGGCGATGTGGCTGCGGTACCCGTTGTCCTCCAGCACCATCACCGCCTTATGGAACAGCCGGCAGTCGGCTATGCCCTTGATGGTCAGGTCCAGTTTTTCCTGCAAGGTCTGGGCCCGGGCCACCGACAGGCCGACCTTGAACAGGTGCTCCAGTTTGTCCTTTTCGCCTTTCAGAGAAAGCTCGGCCTTCTTCCGGACGGTGATATCCTCCAGGGTCCCTTCGTAATAAAGGGGCTTGCCGCTTTCATCCTTGACCAGCCTGGCGTTCTCCCTCACCGTTCGAACCGTGCCGTCCCTGCTGCTCAGCTCGGCTTCAAATCCCACTACCTCGCCGTTCTTCTCGATCTGCCTGATAAACCTCTCCCTGGTCTTCTTGTCGAGATAGACGCTATTGTTGAGATCCAGCCCCTGGACGTCCTCCGGGTTTTTATATCCCAGCATCCGGATAAGGGAGGGATTGGCGAAAAGAAGTTTGCCTTCATTGGTGCTGCGGTAGATGCCCTCGGAGATTCCCTCGAATATCTGGCGGTACTTCTCCTCTGAATCCTTCAGGGCATTCTCCATGTTGATCCGGTCGGTAAGATCACGGCACACCCCCATCACTTCCTGGACCGTTCCGCCCTCATCGTTCAGCGGCACCAGCCAGGTCTCCAGCCACATCACCCGGTCCCCCACCGGGGTGGGCAGCTCGTAGTGAGCCGCCCGGCCCTTTTCGAAGACCTCCCTCAGCTGCTCCTGCTGGACCTGGTTGATGTGCTGGGGGAAGAATTCGGTGAGGTTGCGGCCGATGGCCTGTTCTCCGGCCAGGCCCACCAACGACGCCGCCCGGTTGTTGGCGTACTTTATTCTGTCCTGGCGGTCTATCACGAACACCAGGTCCGGCGATGAATCGGCCAGGGCCTTGTACCGCTGCTCGTTCTGTTTGCCGGCAGATTCGGCCTCCTTCTGTTCGGTGATATCCTTGATCAGGGTGATCACCCTGATCACCCGGCCATTCTCCAAGATCGGCACCTTTCTGGTCTCGGTGACGACGGATCTTCCGGCCACCTCATTTTTTTCCTGGGACACGAACACCTTCTGGGTGCGAAAAACCGTTTCATATTCCTCCCTGACCTGCTGGGCCAAGAAGGGACACACCTCGAAGACGTCCTTGTTTATGACCTCAGGGGTCAGCTTCATGTCCCGGCACCACTGTATGAACAACCGGTTGGCTAAAATGATCCTCAGATCGCGATCCACCACATGGATGGCATCCCCCAGCGAATCGATGGTGGTGCGGTACTGATATTCGCTGGCCCTCAGGGCTTCCTCGGCCCGGCTCTTCTCCGTGATATCCTCCACCGTGCCCTCGTAATACAAGGTATTGCCGGAGGGATCCCTTACGGCATGGGCGTTCTCCCTGGAGACCATCAGGCTGCCGTCCTTGCGGCGCCATTCGCTGACCAGATCGGTTACCGCTCCGTCCTTTTCGATCCGGGACAGGAACTGCTGGCGTATCTTCATATCCGCATAACCCTCGCTGGCTATGTCCCGCTGCATCAGCTCCTCTGCCGAGGAGTAGCCCAGCATCCGGACCAGGGCCGGATTGACCATCAGCACTTTCCCCTCCGGGGTGCTGCGGTAAATGCCCTCGGCCACACCGTTGAAGATCTGGCGGTATTTTTCCTCCGACTCCTTGAGGGCGCTTTCCATTCCCTGCCTCTCGGACAGGTCATGAAATATCCCCTGCAGCAGTTTTCGGCCCCTGATATCCACCAGGTTGGCGCTGATCTCCACCGGGATCTGGCGGCCGTCTTTATGTACCACCACCAGATCGGGGAGAATGGCTTTGCCGTCCTTGATATGCTGCCGGAATATTTTCTGGTATTTCTCCCTCTGGTTGGCGGGATGCAGTTCCGCCTGGTTCATTTTCAAAATCTCATCCAGGGTGCGCCCTATCAACTGCTGGGCTTTCAGATTGGCGTCCACCAACCTGCCCGTCTCGGGATCCCCGACGAAGATGGCATCGTTGGCCTGGTCCATCAGTATCCGATATTTCATCTCCGATGAACGCAGTTCATCCTCGGCCAGCTTGCGCTTGCTGATATCCTGATGGAAACCTAGAAAGTATGATTGCTCCCCTATTCGAATGACACTGCATGAAACCTGCAGGGAGAAGGGGTGGCCGTCCTTATGGAAATGCTCCGCCTCGAATTGCAATGACTCGCCGGCTATCATTCTCCGCAAGCGTTCCGGAGCCAGCTTCGCAGACTCTGGAGTGTCCAGGTCCTCCAGACGGATGTGCTCCATCTCCGCCCGGCTGCCGTAACCGTGCATTCGGGCGAATGAGTCGTTGACTATCAGCCGGGAGCCATCGATCGACATGAACATGATGCCGTCCGAGGCCTGATCGAAGAGGGCCCGGTAATTGGCCTCCGATTCTTTCAGTTTCTCCTGGGCCAGCTTGCTCTCGGTGATGTCGATCTCAATGCCGTCCCACGACAGGTGCTTATTGGGCAGCCGCCGGGGCGAGGATATGAAAAGAGACCACCGGACTATACCGGATGGCATCCGCATGCGCACTTCGGCGCTGAAGGAGGACATCTGCTTCACGGCGGCCGCCTCGCGCTCGATAAGCATCTCCCGGTCCTCCTGGACCACCTGCCCGTAAATGGCCTCGGCGTCTTCCATAACCTCCTGGGCAGTGACCCCGTGCAGGTGCTCGACCCCGGCGCTGATGTAGGTGAAATTCCTTTGCTGTCCGTCCACCCCCGAATCTATCTGGTAGACTAAGCCGTTGGGGATATTGTCGCTCAGCGCCACCAGGCGGGTCTCGGTTTCCCGCAGCGCCTCCTGGGCCAGCTTGTTTTCGGTGATATCCCGGACCGCGGTGATGACCCGGACCACTTTGCCGTTCTCTGATATGGGTATCTTCCTGGTCTCGGTGATTATCCGGTTTTTGTTGAAGCTGTTCTCCTCGATGGTCACCATCACCTGGCCGCCCTGGAACACCTTTTGGTATTCCTTCAGCACTTTGTCCTTGGGCAGATAGGGATAGATGTCAAAGATGTTCCGGCCCACCGCTTCGCTGGTCAACCCCATCTTTTTGTTCCAATCCTTGAACACCTGGTTGGTAAGCATGATCGACAGCTTGGCGTCCACCACATGGATGCTGTCCCCCAGGGAGTCGATGGTGGAGCGGTACTGGTACTCCGAGGTATGCAGGGCATCCTCGGCCCTCTTGCGCTCGCTGATATCGCTGATGAACCCCTCCAGAGCCTGCAGGGATCCCTGGTCGTCATAGACCCCCTGGCCCTGCTCCCAGACCCATTTCTCGGTGCCGTCCCGGGCGATTATCCGGTATATCAGCTGGTAGGCTTGCTTCTTCTGGACCGCGTTCTGGATCTCATCCCACACCATCTCCCGATCCTGGGGATGTATCATCTGGGAAAAGGATACGGTCTTATTGGCGATGATTTCGTCCGGCTGGTAGCCGGTCAGCTCCCGGCAGTTTTGGTTGGTTATCTCCATGGGCCAGCCCTTGTCATTGCGGCAGCGGTAGACCATCCCCGGCAGGTTGCCCATCAGGGTCTCCAGCTTGCGCCGGCTCTCCTCCAGCTGCTCATGGGCCAAACGGCTTTCGGTGGCGTCGTCGGCCACCGCCAGCAGGCCCCATTGGGTGGGGTATACCGCTATCTTCAGGTACCGGTTGTTGAATTTTCCCTCGACCTGCTGGGACTGGCCGGTCTCCAGGCATTTCAGGTACGCCTGGTAGGACTTGGTGGCTTTGAAGCTGGGATACGCCTCCAGAAGCTTCTGGCCCACCAGCTCCCGGGTCCGCTTGCCGATGATGTCGAAATATCCTTTGTTGCAGTACAGCACCCGCATGTCCCGGTCCAGCGCCAGGATCGGGGAATGGATGCTGTCCAGCAGCACCCGGTGCTTCTCTTCGCTGTCCTTGAGGGCCGCCTCCATCCGCTTCCGCTCCCCCACGTCCCTGATGGTGCTGACGAAGAAGGCCGAATCGCTGCCGGCCTCCCGCACCAGGCTGATGGTGGCCTCGGTCAGGATCCGGCCGCCCTTCTTCCCGACCAGGATCAAGGACAGGTCCCGGAAAGAGCCGCTCTTCAGGATGTGCTTTTTGATCTCCGAGAACCTTTCCCGGCTGATGTTCTCCACCATGGAGATGATATTGGCCTGGCCCGGCTCCAGCGGCCCCGCCATCCCCAGCATCTTCAGGGCGGCTTGGTTGCAGTCCCGGATGTTGCCGTCCAGGTCGGATACGATCAGGGCGTCGGGGGAGGAATCGAAGATGCTTTTGACGATGTCCCGTTCGTTCACCAGGCGGTCCTCGACCTGCTTGAGGTCGGTGATGTCCACCAGATACCCGATGCCCTCGGAAGGCTGCCCCTGGTTCCCGTAGATCATCCTCATGCCGTCCCGGAGCCACCGGTAGCCTCCGTCCTTGTGGCGCAGCCGGTATTCGAATATGTGATGCCCCTGGCGCAGCAGTATCCTCTCGTCTGACTTGAACTTTTTGATGTCATCGGGATGGATCCGCTCGGTCCAGAAATGGTCCTCCTTCAGGAATTCCTCGGCCCCGTAGCCCAGCACGCTGCTGACGTTCTCGCTGACGTAGGTCACCTGAAAATCCTTCTCGGGGATCACACTGTAGATCACGGCCGGGCTGGCGGTCAGCAGGTGTTTCAGCCTCAGCTGGATCTTTTGCAGCTCTTGGCTGTATGCTTTACTGTCGCTGATGTCGACCACCACCCCCCGGAATCCGTCGAACTTTCCGTTCTTTAGCACCGGGGTGGCATAGATGCTGGCGGAGAACATCCGGCCGTCCTTGGTCAGGGCGGTGTATTCCTGTTCCTCGGCCTCGCCCCCCTGGGCCCGCCGGTTGAAGTTCTCCCGGGCCCTTTTCCGGTCCTCGGGGATGACCATTTGGAATATGTTCAGCCCCCGGTCCAGGTCGGCCCGGGTGTAGTTAAATTTTTCCAGGGCCACCAGGTTGCCGTAGGTCAGGTTCCCGGACCGATCGGTCTCGAAGACCGACTGGGGCAGCGCGTCGGCCAATTCCCGGTATTTCAGCTCGCTTTCCTTAAGGGTGGCCTGGGATAGTTTGAGCTCCAGCTCGTTGTTCTTCCTTTCGGTGATGTTGCGCGAATTTATGACCAGGCCCTTTACCGCAGGATTGTTTAACAGATTGATGCCGGTGGCATCCAGGGTTTGCCAGGATCCGTTTTTATGCTTGAACCTCAGCTCCAGCCTGATTGATTTCCCGGGAGCCAGCAGCTCCTGGTTGAATCTCACTATCAATCCCGGGACATCCCCGGGATGGATGAAATCGAACACATTTTTTCCCACCAACTCCTCGGGCTGGTAGCCCAGCTCGCGGGCGGCCGAGCGGCTCTTGAATTTGATGATCCCGTCCGAATCGAGTATGGTGATGATCTCGGAGGTGTTGTCTATGATAGCTTTGAAGTAATCCTGGGCGAATTTGATATCCTCCTCGGCCCTGACCCTAGCCAGGGCCATGGCCGACTGGTTGACGAAATTCTCTATCAGGTCCTGGCACAGTCCATCGTCCTTCCCCAGTTGGCAGATGATCACGGCCCCCAGGATATGCTGCCCGCAGTAGAGCCCCATCCCGTAGACCTGGGCGATCCCCAGGCCCGAGATCAGGGCATTTATCAGCTTGGCGGGAAACCCGCCGAATGAGGCCTCGGCCAGCCCGCCCTTAAGACTTTGCATCCGCCCCATCCGGAAATTCTTGATGATCCTGGGCGGGATGTCACTGAATTTCAGCCGGCCGGCCTTTTTCCCCAACAGCTCATTGACCTTTTTCAGGCTGGCCGAGGAGCCCCCCAGCTCCCTGACGGTCAGGCTGGAATCCGCGCTGTCGAATGAGCTGACCGCGGTGACGGCATTGCCGGCCAGTTTGCCGATGCCCTGGCTGATCAGCTTGAATATCTGCCCCTCGTCCGTGGTCTTGGCCAGCTGCATGGCGATCTCCGAAATGGCGCCCTTCTCGTGCAGCCGCCGGGTCTCATTCTCCAGGGCCCTTTTGCTCTGGGTTATCTCCCGGCTGACCTCCACCACCGATACTATCTTGCCCTTATCATCCTTTATGGGGTGGCTGCTTACTTGCCATACCCGGCCGTCCTGGGAGGTCATCTCATTTGACTGGGTCTGGCCGGTCTTCCGGGCCAGCACCGTGGGACAATCCTGACAGTCGGAGGAGGTCCTGCCCCAGAGTTTATAGCATTGCTGACCTATGATATCATCGGCTTTCCTGCCCAGAGAGGCAACCGCCGCCGGGTTGGCCCAGGTCACCCTGTTCTGCAGGTCCAGCTGGATGATATTGTCCGAGATATTTTCCAGGACCACATCGGGACAGGGGGCCGCGGCAACGGCTGCTTTCATTTTAGACTTGCCCTTGGCAGGGCTTGTCGCTTTGGGTCTTTTCACTTTGGGGTCTTTTTTGATCATTGCAGGCCCTTTCGACCGATATCCTTGCGGAAATGCATATCCTTGAAATGTATTTTCGACAATGCGCTGTATCCTTTGTCTAGAGATTCTTTCAGGGTTTTCGCCACGGCGGTCAGGCCCAGCACCCGGCCGCCGGAGGTCACTATGTTCCCGTTCCCCCTTTTGGTCCCGGCCTGGAAAAGCACCACAGTATCTTCCTCCCCGGCCTGGTCGAGGCCGCTGACTTCAAACCCTTTTTGATAACTGCCGGGATACCCGCCCGAGGCGGCCACGATGCAGCAGGCGGAATCATTGCTCCATTTGATATCCAATTCGGACAGCCGCCCGTCGATGCAGGCTTTTATTATCTCCAGCAGATCCGTCTCCAGCAGCCGCATATAGCTCTGGGTCTCGGGATCTCCGAACCGGGCGTTGAATTCCAGGACCTTGAAACCCTCTTGGGTATATATCAGCCCCGGATACAGACAGCCGGTGAAGGGGTTGCCGTCGTCGGCCAGGGCCTTGAGGATGGGATCGACTATGCGGGTTTTGATATCGCCTATCATCTCTGCGCTGACCCACGGCACCGGGGCATAGGTCCCCATCCCGCCGGTGTTCGGCCCCTGGTCGCCGTCATAGGCCGCCTTGTGGTCCTGGGCGGTGGGGAACAATTTGGCGGAACGCCCGTCGCAGAAGGCATGGATGGAGACCTCCTGCCCCTGCAAAAATTCCTCGATGATCACTTTGCTGCCGGCTTTGCCGAAACTACCGTCCAGCATCATGGATTTGATCGCCGGTACGGCCTCGTTGGAGGAATGGCAGATGAACACCCCCTTGCCCAGGGCCAGTCCGTCGGCCTTTATCACCAAAGGGTATTTCTGCGAAGCAAGATATTCCAGTGCTTTCTGATGATCGTCGAACTCGGCATATTTCGCCGTGGGAATGCCGGCCTGGGCCATCAGCCGCTTGGCATAGCTTTTGGAGGATTCTATCCGGGCGGCCTTTTGGGTCGGCCCGAATGTTTTCAGCCCGGCCTTTTGGAAGACGTCCACCACCCCGGCGGCCAGGCAATCGTCCGGGCCGATCACGGTGATATCCACCCTCTGTTTCAGGGCAAAATTCCTCAAGGCTTCCAGTTTGTCGGCAGAAATGTCCACGCATTCGGCGATCTGGGCCATGCCGGGATTGCCCGGTGCACAGTATATTTTCTTTATTTTGGGGCTTTGCGACAGCTTCCAGGCCAAGGCATGCTCCCGCCCTCCGGAGCCTATGATTAAAATTTTCATAACATTTTATGATATCACGAATTAAATGGCAATGTCAAACAAAAAAGTCATCGAAAAGCCAACAGAAACGGCGCAGGTTGCCCTGCGCCAATATATCTTTATCCCAAGGTAGACTTCTTTCCTTTTTTAAGTCGCCAAAACAGTACCCTGTTTCTTTTAAATCACATAAAATATTATTTCTTTTTGTTTAAAAATATTAATAAATAACCAATAAATATAAAACCCAACGCAACCAGTGTATTTAAATACCTCCCGTTTATGAAAAACCTAACAGCGGCAATAAATGCCAACAACGAAAGGATCCATCCAGAAAATATAAAACGTTCTTGAATTTCATACCTCTGGTATAATTTTCCCCACCATCTAGAATAACAGATAACGCTTCTTCCTGCGGTGAAACAATATGTTCCTCCCCGCCATCAGATAATATTTTTTCCTTCACCTTTTTGCTTGCTCTTTCCGGCCAAGGCGGGTAGTTTTCTTGTATGTATTTCCACTTTTTGATTATAATATGACTATTATAATAACCGACCGTGAAATAACAACTAAAATTCCAGGCCATGCTTGCAACAATAAACCTACGCCATATGTTTTCATGTGATTTTATAACTTGAAAATAATCACCAACAGGAGATAATGCTATTTTGTCGTATATTATAGAAAAAAGCGGCACCAAAATCATTGGAGCTATAATATGAAATAATGCGCCCTTGACCAATACGACATTTCTTTCATTACTGCTATAGTAGGTTTTTAATCGCTTTAAAGAGTCTGGCAGATCAATGTCCTTTCCCCTATGCCCAAAACCAACCTTCGCAGTCAATCTATCGAATATTACAGCCGGCAGTGTGCCAAAAATACTTAAATACAATATTTGCCATATATCATATTTTTTTACAATTATACTTAACAATGCTAAAATAAAAAAAGGCAAACTTAAAAATACTAACACGGCCTTAGAGCCATTTAATCTAATACTCCCGGGTATTTTGGATATTTTCTTCATTTTGCCTTTAAATCAATATTTAAAATCATAACCTTTGCCAGGCACATATCTATAAACTTGACCGCTTGTTATTTGCCATTGACCTTTTGTTTATTTGCCACTGCCTTCAGTTGCCACGGACTTTATTTGCCACGACCTTTCGCTTATGCTACATATTTGCCTTCCCTTGGAGGCCGTAGCTTCAGCGAAGGCCTCAGGTCGTGGTGGTTGTAAGATGAAAATATGGCTTTAGCCGAAATCATTTTATCTCAAAACTATGCGCCTTTATAAACGCCTCATATTCTTCTGAAAACAACGCTTTTCTATAATGCTCTACCTGGTTTGCAATATACATTCGTACCTTTTCCTCCCCCGATTGGCTGACCGACAGGGCGATATACTCATCCTGCCATTCAAATTTATGTTTCAACAGACCTTGTTTGTTTACCCAAAACGACGATTCGCCTTTTATCAGCATTACCGTTTTAGCAATGGTCTGCTCCGTGCCGAGCGAAACCAGAATATGAATATGGTCCTTTACGCAGTTTATGGCGTTTATGAAAATGCCCTTTTGTCTGCTGTTTTCCTTGATGTGCTGAAGCAACAGGACCCTTAACTGTGGCGTAATGATCGGCTGCCGGTTCTTGGTGGACCAGATCAAGTGTATCATCACTTTGGTGTAGGGCATTTTTTCTCTCTCTTGTTCCTGCGGCTCAGTTCCAGCTTTGGTTTCGGCTTAAGCCGGGGTGATCCCTTTTCCATTGCCACGATCTGAAGATCGTGGCAATTCATTATGGTTTGCCCAGCGGAATCCCCTTATTTTCTATATGCCGCAAGCTATTTGTTAGATGCCACGCATTTACGCCTATAAGCCAGATTTTTCAATTGATGCGCCCCTTTGTTGCCACAACCTAGTTGCCACGACCTTCAGGTCGTGGCAACATTTCTCCTAAATTCCTTTTGGCTTTAGCCAAAGTTCCGTATTACGGCAACCCACCCATTTATTTGTGCAATTGTAATTATCCCGCCTGTTTTTGTCAAGACAAATAAACGCATGGAACATTTAACATTTCCATTGAGTTTCCCCGGCTCCTTATGCTACAATCAGGGTTATGCGAAAACTGAAGATCAAAGCCTACGCCAAGCTCAACCTGACCCTCAAGATCCTGGGGCTTCGCCCCGACGGATATCACGATATCGATTCCGTCTTCCACTGCATATCACTGCATGACGAATTGGCCCTATCTCCCCGAAAGGACGGCAGGATAATCCTCAAATGCAATGACCCCAAACTGCCGACCGATGGTTCCAATCTGGCCTACCGGGCAGCCCTGACACTCAGGACCCTGGCGCTAAAAAAGCATCCTGATAAAAGGGCCCTCGGCGCAACCATCTCACTTAAAAAGAACATTCCGATAGGAGCCGGCCTGGGCGGCGGGTCGTCGGATGCCGCCGCTGTCCTGCTGGGGCTTAAAGAACTGTGGGGACTGGAGGATCTGACCCCGCCTCGCCTGAAGAAAGCAGCCGCATCCCTGGGATCGGACGTCCCCTTCTTTTTAAGGGGAGGCACCGCCCATGTCACCGGAAGGGGCGAAAAGGTCAGGGTCCGGAAATGCCCGAAGGAATACCATTTCGTTTTAGTATATCCGGGATTTCCGGTATCCACCGCCTGGGCTTATAAAAATCACAAAATCACAAAAAACTGGTTGACAAAAGGACCTAAATTTAGTAAAATGTTTGTGGAATCCTGCGGAATGGGAAAACCCGCCATTGACCTCTCCGGTTATTTGAGCAACGATCTGGAACCGGCGGTTATCCCATGTCATCCGCTGATCTCCAGGGTAAAAGCCGATCTGCTGGAAGCCGGAGCTTTGGGCAGCCTGATGTCTGGCAGCGGCTCTTCTGTTTTCGGCCTGTTCCCCGATGCCGATTCGGCCGAAAAAGGTTATAGTAAAATTTCAAAGATCTGGCCCGGCAGTTTTCTGGCCCACAGCGTATCCTCGGGAAAATAATTCGATAGATTTATACCGAACCAATCCAAATAACTCAACTACTAACATCGGCTACGGAAGGTAAAACATCTATGCAGATCACCGAGATCAGGGTATCGCTGCGCCAGGGCGGCAACGACAAGCTGTTGGCTTTTGCCAACGTGACTTTCGACAACGCCTTTGCAGTAAGGGGCATCAAGATCATCCAGGGGAACAACGGGCCGTTCATCGCCATGCCCAGCCGCAAGATGGCCGACGGAACCTACAAGGATGTGGCCCACCCCATCAACGCCGAGACCCGGCAGATGCTGGAAAAGGCCATCCTCGACGAGTATCACAAGACCCTCAAGGAAGCTCCGGCCGCCGCCAGGGAGGAAGTTCCGGTAGACTAAATTCGCTGATCTTTGGATTGAAATAAATTTCCGGACCGGGAAACCGACGGTTGACAGTAGGTCGTCGCGTTCCCTGCTGTTAGGCAGGAAACATCTCCATGCGGCTTACTTATAGCTTGACTATTGCAAGCAACCTGTTGTCAGCTTTTTTATTTCCCCCGGCACGGCTTAACCCTGGTTAAAATATTCAAGACCGGCCAGAGCCGCAAGTTTTTGGACAAAGTAATAGGATAAAAATATTCGGGGGTCGTCCAATTGGCAGGACACCAGCCTTTGGAGCTGAGATACCTTGGGTTCTCCGCCGGCTGAAATGATACAAGTGAAGCGGCGGCGGATCTGCCGTCGCCCTACTGCAAAAACTAACTGCCGGCAGAGAGTCCCTGAAAAATGTCATATTTTGTTTATGTTTTAAAAAGCATCTCAGTTGAAACAAGATATATCGGTTCCAGCGCAGACATCAACGAAAGATTAGTAGCGCATAATAATGGAAAATGCAAATATACCAGAAACCGGCGCCCGTGGGTTTTGGTCTATAGCGAAGAATTTGCCACACTGGCTGATGCCATGAAACGCGAAAGATATTTGAAGACCGGCCAGGGCCGGGAGTTCTTGGATAAAGTAATAAAATAAAAATATTCGGGGGTCGTCCAATTGGCAGGACACCAGCCTTTGGAGCTGAGAACCAGGGTTCGAGTCCCTGCCCCTGAGCCATAATTAAGATATGTTTAGTGAGGATCGAAAAGTGAACGGTGATTTGAAGGTATTCTCCGGGACCGCCAACCCCGACCTGTCGGTGGATATCGGCCGGGAACTGGGCCAGGCCCTGGGCGAATGCACCATCGGAAGGTTCTCCGACGGTGAGATCAGGGTTCAGATCAACGAGAATGTCCGGGGCGCCGATGTGTTCATCCTCCAGCCCACTTTCATGCCCTCCGACAACCTGATGGAACTGCTGATCCTGATGGATGCCGCCCGCCGGGCCTCGGCCAAGCGGATCACCGCCGTCATCCCCTATTTCGGCTATGCCCGGCAGGAACGCAAGGACATGCCCCGGGTGCCCATCTCGGCCAAGCTGGTGGCTAACTTGATAACCGTGGCCGGAGCCCATCGGATTCTGAGCATGGACATGCATACCGAGGCCATCCAGGGGTTCTTTGACATCCCGGTGGACCACCTCTATGCCTCGCCGGTGCTGATCAAACATTTTCAGCAGCTGGGGGTTCAGGATTTCGTAGTGGTGTCCCCCGATACCGGCGGCGTCAACCGGGCCAGGGCCTTTGCCAAGCGGCTGGGAGACCTTCCTCTGGCCTTCATCGACAAGCGTCGGCCGGGGCCCAACAAGATCGAGGTGTTGAATATCATCGGCGAGGTGGCCGACAAGAACTGCCTGATCGTAGATGATGTCATGGACACCGCCCGCACCATCTGCGAAGTGGCCGGCATCTTGAAGCAGAACGGGGCAAAGTCCATCTACGCCACCGCCACCCACGGGGTGCTGTCCGGCCAAGCCATAGTCTCCATCTCCGATTCTCCCATCACCGAAGTAGTGCTGACCAACACCATCCCCCTGCCGCCGGAGAAACGGATAGCCAAGATCAAGGTGCTTTCCATATCCAAACTCCTGGCCGATGCCATCAAGCGGATCCACAACGAAGAGTCCGTCAGCAGCCTTTTCAACTGATCTAAGAAAAACGAGCTTAATAAACTGCCAAACCATTAATATTAGGAAGAAAATCAACCATGCATGAAGTCACTTTAATTGCTCACCGCAGGGAGGAGCAGGGAAAACAGAAGGCCAAGGCCTTAAGGAAGAATGGCAAGATACCGGCCGTGGTCTACGGCCAGGGCAAGCCTGCCATTCCCTTGATGTTCGAGGCCAAGGACCTTCTGCCGCTGTTCAAATACGCCTCCAGCGAGAACGTCATCATCACCCTCAAACTGGCCGAAGAAAAAGGGGAGCTCAAGGCTATCATCAAGGAGGCCCAGACCGAGCCCATCCACAACGTACTGCTGCATCTGGACCTGCAGGAGATCCAGCTCAAGGAGAAGATCCGGGTAAAGATACCCCTGGCCCTGACCGGGATCCCTGACGGTGTCAAAAACGGCGGAGGAATATTGGAGCATATTCTGGACCTGGTGGAGATCTCCTGCCTCCCCACCGATATCCCCGATCAGATAACCCTCGACGTGCAGCACCTCAAGATTGGGCAGTCCCTTCATGTCAGCGACATCAAGCTGGAGAATGGCGAAGTGATCTCCGATCCATCCAAGGTCATCACCACGGTCATCGCCCCGCTGGTGGAAGCCGCGGCGGCCGAGACCCCAGCCACTGCCGAAGCGGCCAAAGAACCCGAGGTGATCGTCAAGGGCAAGAAGGACGAGGAAGCGGCAGAATAGCCTGCTGGCCGCATAAATGCCTAACAGACATCCCGACAGCAACACCTGGTGCATAGCCGGCCTGGGAAACCCGGGCCGGGAATACGGCAGCACCCGCCACAACCTGGGATTCTCGGTGCTTAATCATCTGGCCAGCCAGAACGGCATCACCTGGCGCTATAAAGACAAATTCAGCTACGGCATCAGCCGAACCCCCCGGTTCTTTTTATTGCGCCCCCTGACCTATATGAACTTAAGCGGGCAGGCGGTCAAACAGGTTATGAAGGAACGCAATTTCGGCACCGATCGGCTGCTGGTGGTCTGCGATGACATCAATCTTCCTTTGGGGCAGCTTCGTTTAAGGCTAGCCGGGTCACACGGTGGGCAGAAAGGCCTTAAATCCATCATCGACAGCCTCAAGACCGATAATTTCGCCCGGCTGCGACTGGGAGTGGGGCCCCTTCCCTCCTCCTGGGATGCCAGCGACTTCGTGCTGGGCAAATTCACCGCCCCGGAATACCCGGTGGCCAAAGAGATGACCGCCCGAGCGGCCGACTCGATAATAAAAATAATCAACCTAGGCCTGGAAACGGCCATGAATTCCATAAATCAGAAAACCATTTAGGGAGCAACACCTTGAACGCATACGAAACAGTGATCATTTTAGATCCGGCCACCGACGATGCCGGACTGGAGACCGAGATCCAGAAGGTCTCCGAACTCATCAAGCAACAGGGCGGAGAGACCGTCAACGTGGAGCGTTGGGGCCGCCGGAAGATGGCCTATCCCCTTAACAAACGACATGACGGCAATTATTTGTGCATCCAGTTCAATGCCCCGGCCGGCGCCCCCAAGGCCCTGGACCGGATTTGCCGCCTGAACGAGAACGTGGTGCGGCATCTGATAATCAAGGGGCATATCGCCACCACCACCCCGGTGCCCGTCGAAGCCGTTCCGGTTGAAAGCAAAGCCCCGGCCAAGGGCAGCGAATAATTAGGAGGGTAAAATGCCTGATCTCAAACTTGCCGAATTAAACCGGGTTTTTATCATCGGCCGGCTGACCAAGGATCCGGAGGTCCGCCAAACCTCCAACGGCACCCCGGTCACCAATTTCACCATCGCCATCAACCGCAAATACAAGAGCCTCTCCGGAGAACTCAAGGAGGACACTACCTTTGTGGGCATAGTGGCCTGGCAAAAGCTGGCCGAACTATGCAAGCAGTTTTTGGCCAAAGGCCGGGCGGTGCTGGTAGAGGGCAAGATGCAGAACCGTTCTTGGGAGACCGAGGACGGCCAAAAACGCAGCACTTTGGAGATCAGGGCCGACCGGATAGAATTCCTGGACCGCGAGCCCCGGGCCGCCGGAAGCTCCGCCCCCTCACCGGACGGCGGCAGTCCCGAGGGACAGCCCAACGGGCCAGAGATCTCCCCGGATAAAAGCGACGACGATCTCCCCTTTTGATTTAAGAGGAAAGTAATATGAGTGAACTACGCGTTCCCACCCTTAACCGGGTCCTGCTGTCGGGCCGGCTGACCCGTGACCCGGAGTTGAGATATACCCCCAACGGAAGTGCGGTCTGCAATTTCTCGCTGGCGGTCAACCGGAGGCATAAGGACCAGTCCGGGCGCTGGCAGGATGACACCACCTTCATCAATGTGGTGGCCTGGCAGGCCATAGCCGAGAACGTGAACAAGTATCTGCATAAAGGCAGCCCGGTGATGGTGGAGGGCCGGCTGGAAAGCCGTTCCTGGGAAACCGAAACCGGCCAGAAAAGGACCGTCATCGAGATCCGGGCCGACAGCGTCCGCTTTTTGGAAAAAAGCGAAACCGGCCAGGACTCGGCGCCCGAGGCCGATTGACAGCGTCCGGCCGACCTTAAGAAAAACTCAATCTAACATATATTTAAGGAAGACATTCAAATCATGTTGAAAAGAGAAACCAAAGACAACCCCCGCAATCCCAAAGAACGCAGGGTGTTTCACCGCAAGGACTGCAAGTTCTGTTTGGATAAGGCCGTCCACATCAACTATAAGGACGACAAAAAGCTCCGCCACTTCATGACCGAACGCGGCAAGATAGTCCCCCGCCGGGTCTCCGGCAACTGCGCCAAGCATCAGCGGATGCTGACCACCGCCATCAAAAGAGCCCGCCATTTGGCGCTGCTCCCGTTCATTTCCGAACACCGTTAATCAAGCATTTTAGGAGTAACAATATGAAGGTCATACTGACCCAGGATATTCCCTCCCTGGGCAAAAAAACCGAAGCTGTGGAGGTCAAGCCGGGCTACGCCAGGAATTACCTGATCCCCCAGGGCAAGGCCCTTCCGGCCAACGAAAACAGCCTGAAGCAGCTGCAGATCAAGATCAAGAAAGAGGAACTGCACCTCAGCAAAAAGAAGCAGGAGGCCGAAGAATTGGCCAAGAAGCTCAACGAGGTATCCTGCACCGCCACCGTTCAGGCCGGCGAGGATGACAAGCTCTATGGATCGGTCAGCATCCCCGATATCGTGAAGCTCTTGGGCGACCAGGGGGTGGATATCGATAAAAACAAGATCATACTGGAGGAGCCGATCAAGGCCCTGGGGGTATACAACATACCGATCAAGCTCCATCCGGAAGTGGAGGCCACGATAAAATTATGGGTAGTGCGTCAGTAAAAATATCGTCCTTGCTCAAGGCGGAACGGATTCACCTGAACCTCAAGGCCGCCGGGCGGGATTCCGCCCTCAAAGAGCTGGTGGGCCGGACCGGGCTGGAAGAGAAAGAGCAGAAGATCCTTCTGGTCAGCCTCAAACAGCGGGAGGAACTGGGCTCCACCGGGATCGGAAAGTCCGTGGCCATCCCCCACTGCCGCTCCCTGCTGCTTAATTCCCTGACCCTGATCGTGGGACGGTCAAAAGCCGGGGTGGATTTCGACTCCATCGATAAAAAGCCGGCCAAGCTTTTTTTCCTGATCATAGCCCCGCCCCACGACCCCCAGAACCAGTACCTGATCACCTTGGGCAGGATCGCCCAGCTGGCCAAGGAGCTGTCCCCGGCTGATGCGCTGTTCACTGCTGACCAGCCGGCTGAATTCATCTCCCGGATAACGGAATTAGAAAAAAATATTTAACGATGAGGTCATCATGCATCCCCAAATGGAATTATTGGTTACGCTGCACGACCTGGAGCTAATGATCAAGGAGACCACCGAAGACGCCGCCAAGGAGAAAGCCATGGGATTCAAGATCGACAGCCTGGAGCACCTCACCAAGGCCCAGTCCGACGTGGCCAAGCAGGTGGACAAGGATATCTTCTCCCGTTACCAGAAGCTCAAGATCAGATACGGCCGCCCGGTGGTCCCGGTGATCAACGGGGTGTGCTGCGGCTGTTACATCAGAATGCCGACCGCCCAGGCCACCAAGGTGGGCAAAAACCAGTCTCTGACCACCTGCGGCAATTGCGGCCGTTTTCTTTACTGGCTTTCCGAATAAAATAATCACGAAAGGAGCATACATTGTCTCAAATATGCAATATCTGCGGCAAAGGGGTGGACTTCGGCCATACCATCAGCCATGCCCATAACGTGGGACCCCGCCGCTGGAATCCCAATATTCAAAAGGTCCGGGTCCTGACCGACGGAAAGGTAAAGCGCATTTCCGTCTGCACCCGCTGCATTCGTTCCGGCAAGGTTCAAAAGGCCAAATAGCACCATCACCTTTGGGCTGCAAGGATGATAACTTGCAGCCCTTTCACATCATTTTTCAGGAACACCATAGCGGCTTATGAAATATAAATTCTGTCCCCTCTGCAAATCGCCCCTTAAGCATAAAAAGATCGATGCCCATAAACGGCAGGTCTGTCTGGACTGCGGTTTCATCTATTACCAGAACCCCACCCCGGCGGCCGCCGCCATCATTTTGATCGACGGGAAGCTGGTGCTGGTCAAGAGGAAATACGAGCCTTTCGCCGGATTATGGTCCCTGCCCTCCGGTTTCATGGAATACGGCGAGAGTGCCCAGGAATGCGCCGTCCGGGAGTCCAAGGAGGAGACCAACCTCAAAATAAAGCCCGGCCCCCTGGTGGGCGTATACAGCGGGGTCGACGATCCCCGGTGCCACGTCATCCTGGTGGTCTATCAGGGACAGGCCATGACCGGTAATATGATGGCCGGGGACGATGCCAGCCAGATCGAGCTGTTCAATCCCAAAAACCTCCCCCGGGACATCGCTTTCAAGGCCCACCGCTATGCCATCCGGGACTTCCTGTCCCGCCAGAAATGAGAGGCCGGATCCTGGGCCTGGACCTGGGGCGGCGCCGGGTGGGCCTGGCCCTTACCGACGAATTGCTGATCACCGCCCAGCCCCTCCCTCCCCTGGAGATCAGGGGGATTCCCGACCTGATGAAACAACTGCTTCCCATAATAACTCAGAACAATGTCACCGAGGTTGTAATGGGAAGACCGACCGGGCTGGACGGCAGCGACACCCACCTGACCGGCTTGGTGGATAAAGTCAGGTCCCGGCTGGAGGATGAATTCAAGCTGCCGGTGCATCTGTACGACGAACGGTTCACCAGCAAGATCGCCCAGCGATCGATCCATCTGGCCGGAAAAAAATTAAAGGATAACAAGAAAGCCCTGGACAGCATTTCCGCATCCTTGATATTAAGCGATTTTTTAAAACTTCATGCTGAAAAAAACAGCGATTAAAATAACACTGGCGGCCTTGTCGGGCCTTTTTATTTATCTGCTGGCGATAACCTTCGGCACCAGATCCATCGACCGGGACTGGCAGACCAAAATTATTACCGTCAGGCGCGGGGCTTCGGCCGGGCAGATAGGCAACCTGCTGCATCGCAACGGCGTCATCGAGCATCCGGCCGTATTCAAATACCTGGCCCTGGCCGGCGGACTGAACCGCAGGCTGAAGGCCGGGCGCTACCGTTTTGACTACCCCCTTTCGGCCTGGGAGGCATTGGACAAGATCCATAGCGGTGCGGTGGTCTACCACCAGGTCACCATCCCCGAGGGCCTGACCATGGCCCGGATCGCCGGCATCCTGGCCAACGAAGCCGGGGCCGACAGCCTGGAAATGATCCGGGCCTTCCGGGACACGGCGCTGATGGGTACCTACGGAATAAAGGCCGCCTGGCTGGAGGGCTACCTTTTTCCGGAGACCTATGATTTTGAGTGGGGGTCTTCGGCCGATCTGGTCGCCCGGAGGCTGGTGGAGAGCTTCTTTGCCAATTTCAAAGCGGAATGGATGGATGATATCCAGAGGCAGAAACGGGACCTGCACCAGACGGTGATCATGGCCTCGCTGGTGGAGCGGGAGGCCCAGGTGGATTCGGAGAGGCCGGTGGTGGCCTCGGTGTTCTACAACCGCCTTAAGGCCAGGCGGCCTTTGGAATCATGCGCCACCGTTGAATACGCCCTGCCCCGGCACAAGAACCGCCGGCTGACCTACGACGACCTGGAGATCGACTCCCCCTACAACACCTACCGGCGGCAGGGCCTGCCGCCCGGCCCCATCTGCAACCCAGGCCGAAGATCCCTGGAGGCCGCGGTCTACCCGGCCCAGACCAATTACCTCTATTTCGTTTCCAAGGGGGACGGCAGCCATATTTTCACCAGGACCCTGGAGGAGCATAACCGGGCCAAACGCCTGGTCCAGGAACTGAAAGACCGCCGCTGATCCAGCGGCGGTCTTTCTCTTATCCCAGCCCCAGGTCCCTCAGGTCGCTGTCCCGCGAACGCCATTTCTTCTTGACCTTGACGAACAGCTCCAGGAACACCGGCCGGTCCAAAAACTTCTCTATGTCCCGCCGGGCCGACGAGCCGATGGCCTTCATCTTGTGGCCGCCCTGGCCGATCAGGATGGGCTTTTGTGACTCCTTCTCCACCCAGATGGTGGCCGAGATCACATCCTTGCGGCCGGGCTGCTCCTTGAACTGGTCGATCACCACCGCTGTGGCATAGGGCACCTCGGCCCCGCACAGCTCGAAGATCTTCTCCCGGATGATCTCCGATACGAAGAATTTCTCCGGCTGGTCGGTCAGGGAATCCTGGTCGTAGAAGGCCGGGCCCTCCGGCAGTTTCTCCAGGATGCCCTGGCGCAATTCATCAATGCCGAACCCCTTCAGGGCGGCTATGGGATAGATGTCTTCGATGGCCGTCAGGCGGTGAAACTGCGCTATGGCTTTCAGCACCCCCTCCTTTTCCAGCAGGTCGATCTTGTTCAGGACCCCGATCACCCTGCCCTTCTTGTTTTTTCCCAGGAAGGCCGCATCCTCTTGGGAGATCCCGGCCTGGGCATCGGTCATGAACAGCAGCAGGTCAGCCTCTTCGATGGAGCGGTGGGCGATCCTCAGCATTTTCTCCTGCAGGGCGTAGCCGGGGTCCAGCAGCCCCGGAGTGTCCAGGAATATTATCTGATAGTCCGGACCGTTGTCTATCCCCAGCACCCGCTGCCTGGTGGTCTGGGGCCGGCGACTGACGGCCGAGAGCTTCACCCCTAGAAATTTGTTCAGCAGGGTGGATTTGCCGACGTTGGGCCGGCCGGCGATGGCCACATAGCCTGTCTTCATGCGCGGCTCCGGCAAGGCCGGCCGGAACGCAGCTTTGATCGATCGATCCTCCGGACAGCCGGATTTATACTAAACTTGTTCATTTCTTGTTCGGCAGAAACATTTCGAATATCTCTTTACCGCTGTCCACATCATAGCCGGACAGCCTGATTGAATCGGGCTTGGAATCCCCCTTGGCATAGATGAACATCTTTTCGAAATAGGCCGGCCGGCAATTGATGGTCATCTCGGCCTTGGCCACATTGCCCTTAAGATAGACCGTGATCAGCCGCTCCTTAAAAGGTTTAAGGGTCATTTTGAACATCTTCCCGGTGCTGTCGGGATTGATGTTGTATCCGTAGACCTTGGCCCGCTCGATGAAATTCATGCCCTCGGTGGTCTTCCCGGTGGAATCCTTGGCCCACATGATCCAATAGACCTTGATGGGGTCTTCGGCGTCAATCTTTCCGTCGGCCCCGATCCGGGCCTGGTAGTAAAGCTTGTTGGCGTTCTTGGTCCGCTCGATATGGAACAGGGGCTGGGTGCTTTGGGCCAGAGCCGGGCCGCAAAAGGCGGACAACGCCAGGATTGCTATCATCAACTTTCTCATATAGGCCTCCTTTTATTGTTTTTTATTGGATCGGTCCCATTTTATAGCTTTTACCGGACAATTGCTGAGGCACTGGCCGCAGGCAAAGCAGTCGGCATGAATTTTCCGGTCATTATAGATTCCCTCCATGGCCCGGGTGGGGCATACCCTGACGCAATTCAGGCATTTGATGCATTTTTGGCGGTTTATCCGGGGGGATAACAGGCTGAGCTGTTCCACCAGCCAGCCCGCCAGGCCGAAGGGGCAGAACAGCTGGCACCAGGGCCGGTAGAAAAACAGGCTCAGTATCAGCATCAGCGATATGAAAATCACCCCTCCCAGACCGATATCCGCCAATTCAAGGTTGAACACCTTGAACGGATCGATCAGCCCCACCCAATCCAGGCCCCAGGCAAAAACACCCAGGACGATGCCGGCCAGCACCGCTATCCGGATGCCGTTGGTCAGCCAGAATGGCAGCTTGAATTTTTCGACCGGGCTGAAGCTGACGGCATCCTGTAGGGCCCCGAAGTGGCATCCCCAGCCGCAGATGGATTTGTTGGAAACCAACACCAACACCAGGAATACCGCCAGGGCCGCCATCCGGGGAGGAAAGAGAACCCCTTCTCTCCCATACAGTACGATGGCATCCTTGACAGTGCCCATGGGATTGGGATCGCTGCCCAATATGAATCCGAAGAGGAGAGCCGTGCCGATCATCCATACCAGGCGGATCCGGCCGGTGACCAGTTTTTTTACCAGCATGGTGGTGGCCGCCGTCAAAACGGCTATCCACAGGGCGAACTTTGACAATATCAGCCGCCAGTCCTTAGCCTTCTCGGTGGCTTGCACCACCTTTATTTTACGGATCACCGATGAAGCCTGCTCGGCAGTGCGGCCGGTCTGGGGTAATTTCAGCGATGCGGAGGCCGGCTCCAAGCTCAGTCCCTTGAGCAGTTTGGCCTCCGGGATCCCGTTGGCCCGGGCCATTCCCGATATTGTCATTGTGCTGTCAACCAGTATGCCGCCAATCCTGACCTCCTCGGCAGAGACCACGCCCAAGGACACCAAGATAGAGGCTGCAACAGCCGTCAGTATAAATATTTTACCCTTCATGATATCTACCATCCTTTACAAGATCATCGGACGCCGCCGCTGGCCGATCTCATGACCGCCCTCAGGTTGGTCTGGTATGACCGGTTGCCGGGATCGAGCGTCAGCGCCTGCTCCAGGTATTTTTGGGCGGAATCTGGAAGGTTTCGCCGATAGTAGACGATGCCCAGGTTGTTAAGGGCCTGGTGATCATCCGGCTGGAATTCCAGCATTCGGGTGAAGCTGGTCCCAGCGCGACCCAGGTCGCCGAGCTCCAGATACAGAGTGCCCAAATTCATCCGGGCGTCCCGGAAGGAAGGGGATATCTCCAGGGCCTTGTTGAAGCCGGCCTCCGCTTCCCGGTACCGGCCCTGTGACATCTGGGCTATTCCCAGGTCATTGTAACCGTGAGGATAATCACCCTTCAGAGCGACAACTTTTTTAAAGGCTCTTTCGGCCTCCTTCAGCCGGCCGTTCTGCAGAAAGAGCCGGCCCTGCATATCGTGAACATAATACAGGCTGGGGGAGGACCTGACGGCGTAATCCCAAAAGACATTTTCGTTCTTGAAATCTTCGGCGTGAACCACGGTTTTGACCCCCAGCAGGATCAGGACTATTGAATATATCGCATAGGACACGGCCGGCCTCTGGGCCGCCATCAACCAGATATTCAGTTCCAGGACCATTATGATAAAGCCGATCAGCGGCAGATAAAGGCGATGCTCCATGAAATTGGCATAATCGGTGCTGCTGAAGAAATTGGGGGCCAGGAACAGCAGAAACCAGCCTAAACCTAACAAAAACGACCTTCGGTTCCTGAGGCCCATCAATATCCCGCTTACCAATATCCCGGCTCCGGCCAAAGCTATCACCAGGCTGGTGTCCCGGGGGACCGGGATGGCGGCGAATTTCAACGGGATGACGATCTTGCCGATATAGCCCAGCAGGCCGCTGGCGATATCGGGCAGACTGTTGACCGTGGTCTCCCCCAGTCCCGGGGCGGCCGTCATTTTCATGAACAGCCACAAACTGCCTATGACCAGCCACCCGGCAATCAGCTGGAAATACATCTTAAAGACTGCCTCCCTTTTCCCCAGCCAGGCGAACAACAATAGCAGCGCCGGAAGCAACAACGCCGTCTCCTTGGCAAAGACGGCCAGCAGGCCGGAGGCAAAATGCAGGAACAGCCACAGGACCTTCTTCTTTTCCAGATATCTGTCCCAGAATATGAAAGAAGCCAGGACCCAGACGGTCAAAATAATATCGTTGCGCCCCGGGATCCAGGCCACCGCCTGCACCAGGACCGGGTGGATCGAAAAAATGGATGACGCGATGAAAGAGGCCCTGGCGGAATATTTGAGCGTTACCAGCAGATAGAACAGCAGGCAGCAGCAGGCCGCGTGCAGCAGGATATTGGTCAGGTGATAGCCCCAGGCGTTTTTTCCGCTGTACAGGGAATCCAGTATGAAGGAGACCGTCAGCAGCGGGCGGTACAGGGCGCCGTTGCCCCCATAGGCATCGGCTTTGAAAGCCCCGACAATGTTGCCGATATCGCCTATCAGGCTGTAATTCTCCACTATCAGTCCGTAGTCATCCATCAGGGTGTAGCCGTGCCGCATAACGGGCAGATATACGGCTATGGCAAGAACCGCCACCGCCAGGCAAAGGACCAATCTCCGGCCAGCCCTCGGCTTGGCATTGGTTTTTATTTTATCTGTTTTTCTAGGCAAGGCCCGTTTCAAAGTATTTTGCTGTTAAGATGTGGTCATTCGGCGAAGGCCTTGGCGGCGGCGCTCAAACTATCCAGCAGTTTTTGGTAAGCGGCCAGATCGGTCAATACCTTTTTCTCCCGGTAGGTGATGCCCTGATCGTCGACCCTGACCCCGGGATACTTATTATAAAGGGACAGCAATGTTTGCTGGAACTCGGAGCGCTTTACCAGATACTTGATCTTCATCTCATCCTGGCCGGAGATGTAGACCTTGTTGTCAAGGTCGGGGTTGCCGGTGCTGATGGATTGCTTGCCGAAAATATTTTTGCCCATCTTGGAAAGGAAGTTGCCCACCACGATGTTCAACCCCATTCCCAGTGGTTGGCTGAACAGCAGCTGCACCACCGTAAAGCTCTTCTTGTCCTTCTTCTCGGTCCGGATGATGACCTTATAGCCATGGTATTTTCCGGCCACCCGCCAGGGGGAGAATCCCGACACCACCTTTTTGACCAGCCCCTGGAGGTCGATCCCGGCATCTCTGGGACGATGATAGGCGGGACGGACCGGTTTGCCCTGGCCCATGAATGACAGCGGGTCGGTCTGGCTGAACTCCAGCCCCAGCTTCAGGGCGATATCCCTCATCTTCTCTTTCTGTTTTTTCAGGCTGAAATAGCTTCCGATAAGGGCCACTGCGAATATTATCGAAAAGAGAAGAAAGGGGAACAGATCATTTATCATCCCGGGATCGATCTTCATAAACCACCTCTATTAGGTTATCTCCTTGGTCTGCTCCAGATGTTTTCCCTCCACGCTCTCCAGCCGGTCCTCGAAGCGGAGCAGCCTCTTCTCGGCCTCCTCGTATTTCTTCCAGGCGTTGCCGATATGGGTGCCCACCACGTCGAACTCCCCCCGGAATTTGCCCAGGTCCCCGGCCAGTCGGGACAATGATTCGATTATCTCCTGGGCCCTCTCCTCCACCTTCATGCCCCGCAGGCCCAGGATGATGGCCTGCAGATAGGCATAGAGCGAGTTGGGCGAGACCGGGATAACTTTTTGTTCTATGGCGTAGGTGGAGATGGATTTTTCCTCGCCGAAGTTCTCGTCCTTGATGATGGTCTCGTAATAGACGTTCTCGGCCGGGATGTACATCAGGGCGAAATCGAAGGTCCCCTCGTCCGGCAGGATGTACTTGGAGGCTATGGCGTCGGCGTGTTTCTTGACGTCGGAAACGAATTTCCGGCGCCAGGTCTTGCGCTCCTCGTCGCTCTGGGCCGCCAGCATTTTCTGAAAATTCTCCAGCGGGAACTTGGCATCCACCGGCACCAGCTTGTCGGACAGCCTGACCACGGCGTCCACCTTCTCGCCGGAGCGGAAGGTGTACTGCAGTTCAAAATGGTGGGGCGGCAGGATCTGGGCCAACAGGTCTCCCAAGAAATATTCCCCCATCCCGCCCCGCAGCTTGGGCGACCGGAGGATATCCTGCAACGAAGAGATGTCCTTGCCCATCTCCTGCATGGCGTCGGTGGCCTTGGAGAGCACCCCCAGCTGCTTCTGGACCTCCCCGATCACCCGGGCGGCGCTGTCCAGCCGGTCCCCCACCGTTTTGGTGTTGCCCTCCAGCCGCTGGCTGACCGATTCCATGGAGTTGCCGATCTTGCGGTCCACCTCGGCCAGCCGGGAATCCAGGGTCTGCCGGGTCTCCTGCATGCGCCCGTCCAGGGAGGTTTTGGTGTCCTGCAGCCACTGGCTCATCAGGTTGAGAGACTGGTCATTCTTGGTGGAATCCTTGAGCTCCCGCAGGGCCCGGTCGGTCCTTCTCTGCATCAGGAACATCCCCAGCCCGAATATCACAATAACAGCCGACAATAGAACATACATTACGGTCATCTTACGTCCTGCCCCAAATTGATTTTTTTGTTATCGCAGCACCCCTTCAGCTTGTCGATGTTCTGCCGGGCGGCTTCGTAGCCCACATCGATCAGCTGGACGGCGGTCTTCAGGTCCCAGCTGGATATCTCGCCGGTCTGGCATTTTATCAGCACATCCAGCTCCTGCTCGTAGACCTCCAGGATCTTGTCGTTGGCCAGCATCATGGAGCGGACCCCGATCTCGAAAAGATTGGTGGGCTCGTACTTGCCGGTGGCGAAGGCCACCCCGATCATCAACTCGGGATTATATTTTTTCAGCGGCTTGACCGGCAGGGGATCCTTGATCCCGCCGTCCGACAGCAGCCACCGGCCTATCTTGACCGGGGCGAACACCACCGGCACCGAGCAGGAGGCCCGCACCGCCGGGGCGATAAGGTCGTCGGGGCTGTTGGGGAATATCACCTCGTCCCCCGAGATCAGGTCCACGGTGGACACCGAGAGGGGAAGCTTGAGCTCGCTGAAGCGGCGGTCCTTGCCGATCAGCTCCTCCACCAATTTCTCTATCGGCTCCGAGGAGACCAGCCCCTTGTTGCGGAAGATCATGGTGGGGGTCATCAGCTGGCTCCAGGAGATGTTCTTGGCGATCACCTCCAGCCGGCCGGCGCCTATCCCCGAGGCATACAGGGCCCCGATCAGAGCCCCGCCCGAGGTCCCGGTCAGCACGTCGACCTTGACGTTTTCCTCCTCCAGGGCCTTCAGCACGCCGATATGGGCCAGGCAGTATCCCACCCCTCCGGCCAAAGCCAGGCCGATCTTCGGTTTGTCATTCATAGTTGATTAATTATGTGGTAATTAAAAAATGAATT
Organism: Candidatus Edwardsbacteria bacterium RifOxyA12_full_54_48; assembly: GCA_001777915.1. NCBI lineage: Bacteria > Candidatus Edwardsiibacteriota > Candidatus Edwardsbacteria bacterium RifOxyA12_full_54_48. Next base: position 127,722 of record MFFN01000003.1, read on the forward strand.
TTTGATCATGTTTCCGCGTATTCCTTTATTTTTCTCATCACCCAATCACTTTTATTAAGCACTTCCTCATTGCTAAAGCGGATGACCTTGATTCCATACCGATTTATTATCTTTGTCCGCAGTTGATCGCAGTCCTTCTGCTGTTCGTGGATGCCTCCGTCCACTTCCACCACCAGATTGAGTGCTTCACAGTAAAAGTCAGCGATGAAGCCGTGTATGATCTGTTGTCTCCTGAAGTGAAGGCCCATGAACTTATCCGTTTTAACACCATTCCAAAAACAATTCTCGGCTAAGGTCATGTTACTCCGCATCCACTTGGCCAGTTTAAGCTTGTCGGAAGATACTTTTTGTAAACGAATAAGTCCGGTCGGCATGTTTTAAGCTCGTTGTTTTTGACCTAACCCCTGCCCCTTCCCCATAGGGAAGGGGTTAGGCAAAGTCCCTTCCCTTGTGGGGAAGGGATTTAGGGTTAGGTCACTCCCTTATTGCTTTGATCTTTTCGGCGTTCCTGGCCAGTATATCCTCGGCCGCCATCCGACCGACTTTTATCAGGTCGGTCGCGGCCGCCAGGTCCCAGCGGCTGCCCCCGCCGATATGGCTCTCTATCATGATGTCGGCGGCCTTCATGGCATCGTCCACCCTTTCCTGGTTGGCGATCCGCAGGGTGCGCAGGGCCACGTCGAACATGTTCTTGGGCTCGTCCCGGGCTACTTTGAAATCAGCCGCGATCACAAAATCCGCTCCGGCCGCCTTGATCTCGCGCACCGGCAGCGGCACCAGCATCCCGCCGTCCACCAGCAGCCGGTCCTTGTATCGCACCGGGGAAAAGACCAGCGGAAGGCTGCAGGAGGCCCGGACCGGCAAAGAGATGGTCTGCGATTCATCCTCGGGAAACATGATCTTCTGCTCGCTGACCAGGTCCACCGCCGAGACCAGCAGCCGGGTATTCAGATCGGCGAACCGCCGGCCCTTGCCCAGCAGTTCATCCATCAGGTCCTCGATCGGTTTGGAGGAGCCCAGGCCCTTGAAAAGAAAATGGGGGCCCATCAGCTTGTTCCACTTGATGGACTTGGCGATCTCCTCTATCCGGTCCAGCCGGATGCCCGAGGCGTAGAGGGCGCCTATCAGGGCCCCGCCCGATGTTCCGGCGATGATGTCCGGTTTAAGGTTGGAATGCTCCAACGCCTGCAGGACACCGATATGGGTCATGCAGTAGCCCACGCCCCCGGCCAGGGCCAGGCCGATCTTCGGTTTGTTCATGTTAACCTCATCACTTGGGATTCTTTTAAGATTGCAAGAGTTATTTGCTCAATTCCTTTACCCGTTGCTGGTATTCATGCAACGGCGCTTTTTGCAGGATCTCCCGGTACAACTGCAAGGCCTTTTCCCTTTCTCCGGCAGACCCGGTAAGAAGGTATGATTCATAATGCAGGTCGGCCTGCTGGGCCGGATCCCAGCCACCTTGGTCCAGCATTTCCTGAAGCTCCCTGCCCCCTTGGGCCTGCCCGGCCAGCCTGGCCCGCAGCTTGCGGACATTGAACTTCAGTTCCGCAACATTGACCAGTTTGACCAGTTCACTGGCCTGGCCCAGGTATCTCCCGGCGTTTTGGATATCCTTTAACGCCCAAGCCGTCTCCGTTAGCATGGTCAGAAAATAGCCTTTATAATACTTGAGGCCCAGAGTTTCGGCCGCCTCCAATGCCCGCAGATATCCTAGCTCGGCTTTACGGTAATCCCCGTTCAGGTATTCTATCTGGGCCAGCTGGCCCAGAGCCACGCAGCGGTTCTTGTTGTCACCAAAGCGGGCGGCATATTCCAGCCGGATATTTATCAGCTCCGAGGCCGGTTCGAAATCTCCCTCCTGGATCATGATCCCGGCCAGGTTGCCGGTGGTCATGGCATAGGTCTGTATGTCGCCGGTCTTTTTGGCCAGGGCCAGCCCCTCGTTAAGCAGCTGCCTGGCCGAGCTGAAATCATAAACACCCCAGTAAGCCAGGGCCATGTTGCCCAGCAGCTGGGCCAGTTTCACTTCGTTCCCGGATTTTATATATAGCTCCCTAGTCTGCCGATGCAACCGCAAACATTCTTGGTAATCGCCCTTGTCCCAGTGCAGCATGGCCTGGTTATTGAGCGAGCGAGCCAGCTCTTCGCTGTTGCCGCTGCGCCGGGAGATCTCCAGGCTCTGGTCAAAAAAATCCCTGGCTTGGTCATACTCGCCCCGGTTGAGGTGAACGGTCCCCATGGCCGACCAGAAACTGTTGAGCCTGGCCCCATCGTTCATTTTTTTACAACAGGCCTCTCCCCGGCCATAAAGCTCCAGGGCCTTCTGGTAATCGCCCTTTTTAAACCACAGCCAACCGGCCTCCAGCAGTGATTCCGCCAGCTCACCGCCGGGATCCGGCAGGGACTCGGACCATTGCAGGTTGGCCGTCCACAACGACAGCGAGGCATCCCACTTTCCGCCCAGCTTGAGCATGGCGGCCTTCCTAGCCATCACCTGAAAGGGGTGGTATCTTGTTTTTTCCCCGGCAACCTGCCGCTGCCATAGGATTATGCACCTGAATTTATATGCTTTGCGCAAAGGCATCGGCCGGTCAGACCATGGAGGTCTGCTTATTCCCCGAACTCAGCCCCAAATGCCTGTACGCTCTCTCGGTGGCCTCGCGGCCCCGCGGAGTTCTCATCAAAAAGCCCTCCTGGATCAGGTACGGCTCGTAGACCTCCTCCACCGTATCGGATTCCTCGCCCACCGCTACCGCCAGGGTGTTCAGGCCCACCGGCCCGCCGTTGAACTTCTTGATGATGGCCTCCAGTATTCGCTTGTCCATCTCGTCCAGGCCCACCTCGTCCACCTCCAAACGCAATAATGACCTCTGGGCGATGGCCGCAGTGACATTGCCGTCGCCCTCCACCTGGGCGAAATCGCGAACCCGGCGCAGCAGGCGGTTGGCCACCCGGGGCGTTCCCCGGGAACGCTGGGCTATCTCCCGGGCCCCGCCGGGATCGATACTGACGCCCAGGATCTTGGCCGAGCGCATGATGATCTGCTCCAGATCGCCGTGGGTGTAATAGTCCAGCCGGTTGATCATGCCGAAACGGGCCCGCATGGGGGCCGTTAAAAGCCCGGCCCGGGTGGTGGCGCCGATCAGGGTGAATTTGGGAAGATTGAGCCGCACCGAACGGGCGCTGGGGCCCTTGTCTATCATGATGTCTATGCAATAGTCCTCCATGGCCGGGTAGATGTATTCCTCCACCATCCGGTTGATGCGGTGGATCTCGTCGATGAACAGCACATCGTGTTCGCCCAGGTTGGTCAGTATCCCGGCCAGGTCGGCCGGGCGCTCCAGCACCGGTCCGGTGGTGGCCTTGATCTGGACCCCCATCTCTTTGGCGATGATGTGGGCCAAAGTGGTCTTGCCCAGCCCCGGAGGCCCGCAGAACAGCATGTGGTCTATGGCCTCGCCCCGGCCCTGGGCGGCCTGGATGAAGACCTTGAGGTTGCCCTTGATCTTGTCCTGGCCCACGAAATCGCTGAAAGTCTGGGGCCGGACCGAGCTGTCGAACTCCAGATCGCCCTCCAGGACATCGGGTATGGTGATTTTATCCGTCATATCTTTATAAATATAATTTACCGCAGAAACACAGAGATTGCGTCATTGTACCCATAAGCGACCCTATCTTGTTCTTTCCGGTTCCCCGCCTTCAGCGGTGCTGATCTGTCAAAGGCGGACGCCCGGAATTTGCTGTGAGTTACACTGAATATATTTGCTTGTTCAGCAAATTCAGTCCACCGGCTATTAATGCTTCAGGGCACCGCTGGGCGGTAGAGACTTCTTTGGTTACTTTCTTAGTCATAAGAAAGTAACACTTGTCTCGCGCCAAAGTATTGATGAATTTGCTACTGGCCCAATCTTTCCAGCAGAAGTTTGGCCTCAGCGCTTCCCAGCTGGGCCGCCTTCCGGGCATCGGCCAGGGCCGCCGCCATGTCGCCCCTGATGGCATGCACCCCGGCCCGGTTCAGGTAGCCGTCGCTGAAGGTCGGGTCTATTTCTATCATTTTATTGAAATCAGTTACGGCCTTGGCATAAAGCTTTTGCTGCAGGTAGACCGCTCCCCGGTTGTTGTAGGCCTGAATGTCAGTTGGATCAAGTTTGATTGCCTTACTGTAATCCAATTGAGCCAATTTCCAATTTCCCATTTTTTCATAAGTCAGCGCCCGGTTGAAATAGGTCTTGCTGTTGTCCGGTTTCAGCAGCAGTGAACGGTTGAAATCATTCAGGGCCTGGGTATATTCCTTTAAATGATAATAGGCGATGCCGCGATTGTAATATATCCTGTGATCATTGGCCGATGCTTTAAGCGCCCGGTCATAATCAGGCACGGCCTTTTTATGGTCGTTCAGGCGGGCATAGGCGATGCCGCGGTTGACCAAAGAAATGGCATCGTTGGGATCGGCCTCCAGCGATCGGGTGAAGGCGGTCAGGGCCGTGGTGGCATCGCCCGATTCCAGGGCCGCCAGCCCCTGCTGGGCCGACTGGACCGCCGACAGCTTCTGGGCGCTTTGCAGATATTTTATCTGGTCGGCAAATCTCGAATTATCAGAACTGGCCCTTTCCAAGGCCTTGTTGAGCTTGGCTATCTCGGCCAGGGCTTTTTCGGAGGAGGCCTTCAGGGATTCCAGCTCCCTGGTCTTGGTTTTATCCTCCCTCAGCCGGGCGACCGCAGTTGATACGCTGTCAGGATCGGCCTGTATCTGCGCTTTCAGCCAGTAGGTCTTGCCGTCCCATCTTTGGTCCATGACCTTGGTCTGCACCGCCCCGGCGGTATAGACCGAGATGTCATCCGACACCACCATGCCGTTCTGGACCGTGGTCCCGCTGACCAAATAGGTGCCGATCTCCTCCAGCAGAAGGCGCTTGACCTCGCTCAGGGCTATGGCCTGGCAGGTCAGTCGGCTGTCGTAGTCGCTGGCCTGGTAGGTGTATTCGCGGATGAAGGTCTTGGTTGCAGCCTGACAGGGATTGGCAAAGAAAATTAGGGCCGTAATACTAAAAATAGTTGAGGTGTTTCTCTTTAAGCATGATATAAAATGATTGTCATGCCTGTGAAGACAGGCATCCAGGCCTAGATTCCCGTCTTCGCGGGAATGACAGACCACTTTATTTATTTCCCAACGTGAAATTAAATTCATGATAAAATTTATTTTCCCTTCAGCGCTTCCCTTATCAACTGCTCCACCGGAGCCTTCTCTCCCAATTTGCCCTTGGCCTTCTCCACCGCACTTTTGGCCTCGGCGTAATTCAATCCCAGCGACATCATGGCCTCTATGGCCGGGTCGCTGACCGCCGCTCCCTGTCCCCTGATGGTCGGCAGGCCCTCCACCACCGCCTCGGCGATCTTGCCTTTCAACTCCACCAGCAGTCTCTCGGCGGTCTTCTTGCCCACCCCGGAGATGGCTGTCAGCATGGTCATGTCCTGGTTGGCCACCGCTTGCTCCAGGTCCTCCGGAGCCATGTGCGACAGCACCGTCAGCGCCAGCTTGGGTCCGATGCCGGAGATCCCGATCAGTATCTTGAAGACCTTCCGCTCCTTCTCGCTGGTGAAGCCGAACAGCTGCATGATGTCCTCCTTGACGTGCAGGTAGGTCAGCAGCTTGGCCTGGTTGCCGGCCTCGGGCAGTTTCTCGAAGGTGTTGAGCGAGATGCTTATCTGATACCCCACCCCCCCGGCCTCGATCACCGCCTCGGCCGGAGTTTTATGGATCAATGTCCCCTTGATGTGATGATACATATCTTTTAAAAATTATTTTCTCATTTTCCCTCTCCAAATTTATTTGGAGAGAGCCTGCACTGAGAAGAATTTTATTTTGCCATACGAAGTGGGCCGGGGGTGAGGTCCAATTGTCACCCATTCAACCTGCTTTGCACGCTTGGATTCTCAGGGTGACAAATTTCCCTCTCCGCATCGGGGAAGAGCCTGCACTGAGGAAGCTGTTATATGCCCCCCGAAGTGGGTTGGGGGTTAGGTCCGGGCGATTTATGGATCGCCCCTACAATATCCCTCTCCAAATTTATTTGGAGAGACTGCACTGTGGGAGGCGGATCATTATGCTTTCGAAGCGGGCCGGGGATGATGTCAAACCGTCACCCGTTCAACTTGTCCGACAGGCTTGATTTCTCAGGGTGACAGTCTCCCCTTCCCGCTTCGGGAAGGGGCAGGGGTTAGGTCAGCCTTTTTAACCAATTGCATCAGTGTCCTTCTCTGCAGATGGCATACCGCCACCGCCAAAGCGTCGGCCGCATCCTCCGACGGAGTGGCCCGCAGTCCCAGCATGGCCCGGATCATGAAGCCCACCTGTCCCTTGCCGGCCCGTCCCTGGCCCACCACGGACTTCTTCACCTCCAGCGGCGAGTACTCGAACAGCTGGCACCCGGCCTGCTGCACCGCCAAAAGGCAGACCCCCCGGGCGTGGCCCATCACCAGCGCGCTGTGGACGTTCTTGCCGTAGAAGGTGGCCTCCACCGCCACCTCGTCGGGCTGATACTGCTCCAGGACCCCCTGAAGCCCGGCGTAGATCACCCCCAGCCTGACGGAAAGAGAAACCCCCGGCCGTGCCTTGAGGCATCCGAGGGCTACCACTTTGCGATTTCGGCCGTCGCTTTCCAATACTCCGTATCCGGTGGTCTGGCTTCCGGGATCAATTCCTAAAATGATCATCTCTTTAACCACCAAGACACCAAGTTAATAATTTGATTTTTGCATTTTGAAATTTTCAATGCAGCCTTTTGCCCTGTGCCTTAGTGCCTTTGTGGTTCAGTTATTTATCCAGTTTGGCCAGGATCTCCGGGGCGATGTCGAAGTTGGCATAGACCTTCTGGGTGTCGTCGAAGTCCTCCAGCATGTCCATCAGCTTCAGCATGCTCTCGGCGGTCCGCTCGTCCAGCTGGACGGTGTTCTGCGGGATCTTGTTCATCTCGGCCGAAGTTACCGGGATGCCCTTGGCCTCGACGGCCGACCTCACCGCTTCCAGATTGGAGGGCGCGGTGTAAACCTCGAAGACGCCCTCCTCGGCCTTGACGTCATCGGCCCCGGCCTCCAGCGCCACGTCCATCAGGGTATCCTCGTCGGTCTTGGATGAGTCTATGGTGATGACCCCCTTGGCCTCGAACATCCAGGCCACGCAGCCCTGGGCCCCCATGTTTCCGCCGTATTTGGAGAACAGGTGCCGCAGTTCGGAGGCGGTGCGGTTCTTGTTGTCGGTCACGCAGTCTATCAGCAGGGCCACCCCGCCCGGTCCGTAGCCTTCGTAGGTGATCTCCTCGTAGGTCACGCCCTCCAGCTCGCCGGTGCCCTTTTTGATGGCCCGCTCGATGTTGTCGGCCGGCATATTGCTGGCCTTGGCGATGGCAATGGCCGTGCGAAGACGGGGGTTGCCGTCGGGGTCGCCTCCGCCCTGTCTGGCGGCGATGGAGATCTCCTTTATCACCCGGGTGAAGACCCGGCCCCTGGCGGCGTCTATGCCAGCCTTTTTCCTTTTAATGGTGGCCCATTTTGAATGACCTGACATGCTGAACCTCCTTGGCAAACGGCCATGTCCTATTGAAACATGGCGTATATTTGGGTTGAAAGATTATCAGTTAAAACCTTAATATATATGATTTTACCGTAAAAGGCCCGGGCTTGTCAAGGACTAAGAAATCTTAGGCCTATGACCAGTGATCTTCCATCAAACCGGATATCGGTTCGCTTAAAAGGTCGGCGGTTCTTATTGCCGGCGGCTGCCCCCCCTCCTTGAATTTGGCCGCCAGCAGGCCGAAGGAGATCCTTTCGATCCCGGCCGCTTTCAGCCCCGCCCGGTAGATCTGATAGGTCCGCTGAAAGGTCCCATAATCCCGGGGGCCGGATTTCTGATAGGCCTCCTGCAGGGCATATTCCGCCGCTTCCTTCTCATCGCTGTGCCTGAGGATGAGATTCCGGAAATCCTTTTCCGGCAGATATTTTCCCAGCCATAACAGGATGTCCTTATCCTCGTTGCAGCCCAGGTGCAAAGTGGTCTGGCAGATCCCGCCGTATTCCAGGTGCTCCTTGGCTCCGGCCAGAATATCTTCGACCAACTCCCGCCCGCTGATCCCGCCCTCCCGGTTCCAGGCCTTGACCAGCCCCGGTGCTGAAGGAGGATTGGAGACTATCCGGTCGAATTTATCCTTGCCCGTCGATTGGTACAGGTCACCGCAAACGAACTCCACGTTTCCGATGCCGTTAAGCAGGGCATTGAATTTCGCCAGATCTATAGCCCGGGGGTTGATATCCACCCCGGTCACTTTTTCGGCTGATTTTGACAATATCAGCGACTGCAGGCCGGAACCGCATCCCAGGTCCAGCGCAGCCTTGCACGGAGTTCTGATCAGCCACCGCGACATGATGTTGGAGGTCTTGTCCAGCCGCCACACCAGATTGTCGGATGAAAGGTATTCATTCTTGGCGTAATCATCGACGTTCAAGAAAACCTTGTCGGTGGCTATCAATAGATCCTCGAACGGCAGCAGGGTGAAATTGGCGTGGATATCCTCCTGATCCGTTGTGCAGATTCCGAGGCTGCACAGCAATTCCAGATCGGCGGTTCCCAAAGTCTGTTCGATAATATCCTTTTTACCCGGCAATCCCAAGACGAACAGGCTGGCAAGATGATTCAAAGGAGCACCCTTCTCGGCAAGTCTCTCCACCAACAGCGGAAGAAGGCGGTATTCCAAGGGGTAGAGGTCAGGCAGACCTTCCAAGCCCAGGATTTCCTGGACCTTCCCGGCGGCCAATCCCAAAGATTTTAATTTCCGTCCCAGTTGTCCGATCCCGGCCGGATCGATGTTTTCGTATGATAAGGGTTTTTCGAGGTTCATGGATATACCCCTGATTGGTTTTGTTGATCGAAATCATAATAGGGTTTATTCGGCGAGTTCGTTCCCCTTATGCTTCAGCGTCTTGAATGAGAGTATGTGCCAGGTTACCCCGGCTGCTATCAGAAACAGGATGGCTCTCACTGCCATCAGCTTGATAACAAACCAGGCCGAAAATGCTATGGTGATCCACAAGGCCGAGACCGACAGTATTTTTAGTTTGAGCGGGATGCCCCGGCGGTCCCGGTAGTTTTTTATATAGCTCCCAAACCACCGGTTGGACATCAGCCAGTCATGGAATCTCTGTGAGCTTCTGGCGTAACATACCGCCGCCAATAAAAGGAACGGCGTGGTGGGCAGCAGCGGCAGGAATATTCCAATAACGCCCAGCCCGACAGAGACGGTGCCTGCAATCACCAAGATTATTCTCAAAAATTTGCTATCGGTTTTTTGTTTCATTACGGTGCTTTTTGAACCATATTTTTCGATTTCACTCATCATTTTTTGGGCGATTTCTGCCGGCGAGTCCGCAGAGAATATCTTTATGTCGCCCAGTTCTTTGTATTTAGGATACCTACGATTGAATTTATTTCTTTCCGTTTCCTCCGTATATCCCAGCCCCCGTTCAAGCTGACGTTTAACGACGATATCGGCGCTTTTCTCCAATGATTCCGAAGGAAGCAGTAAAATTGACACCCCCTGCTCTCTCCCGGTTTTAATATGTCCTTCCGCCAGGCCTTCTCCGCTATCGTATGTAAAAAATCCCGAAGACAAGGCGAATACGCAATCCGGGGGGATCTTTTCTAAAATTTCATAAAATAACCGGGAATTTTCCTGACAATATCTTTCGTAGCCCTGTTCATTTATATAATCATCGATATTGCCGAGTTTATTGATGTACTCCTCATCCAGATCGATGGATTCGCATCCCAGCCTATTAGCCAATAACCTGCCGCAGGTAGTTTTACCCACGCCGCCCGGGCCAATGATAAATATTTTCATTTTTATTTGATGTAACCCTTGACTATCGTATCCTCGATCAGCCCTTTGGCATAATCCCACAGTGTTTTTGAGCCTTCACCGATCCGGCTGTTTATTTCCATCACTTTACCCGCCGGCACATTATGTTCCTTCCAGGAATGACCCCGAGAACGACAATTTTGGACCACCGGGCCCAGACGATCCAACGCCATCGCGAACTTCGCTTCCGATGTACCCTGGTTTTCGTACTCTTCCCATAAGGAGATCATTTCATCCCGTTGCTCAGGCGGCAGCAGGCCGAATATCCTTTCGGCAGCTGCTTTTTCGTTTTTGCATTTGGCTTCCTTCAAACTGTCATCATATATGAAGGTATCCCCGGCGTCTATCTCGACGATATCGTGTATCAAACCAATTTTCATGACCTTTAGGATATCTATATCCGGATCATTGGCATGTTCCTTTAGGATCAAGGCCATCATGGCGAAGTGCCAGGAATGCTCGGCGTCATTTTCATAACGGGAGTTGTCCAGTATTTTCGTCCGCCGAAATATGGATTTGAGCTTGTCGATCTCTATTATGAATTCTATCTGCTGTTGCAATTTGTTGTCTGCCATTTTACTCCTATAAATTTTAACAAACGACCCAGGCTCTCGCCTGGGTCATCAAATTATTCCCCGAACTTTTTGGGCCGAACCGTCTGTCCCTTGGGCCCATCCTCCACTACAAAGCCCAGATTCGATATCTTATTTCTCAACCGGTCGGATTCGGCCCAGTTCTTGGCCGCCCGGGCCTCCTGGCGCCTCAGGATCAGATCCTCTATTTCGGCGGGGATGGCCGATCCTTCGGTGGTTTCTGTCAATTTCAGCCCCAAAACCCGGTCGAAATCTTTTATTAGGCCCAATTTCTGGGCTGCATCCAGGCTGTTATCTTTCAGAAGGTCCCAAAGGATGGCCAGCACCTGCGGCATATTCAGGTCGTCATTGATTGCTTCTAAGAATTTCTTTTTTCTTTTTTCCACAGTCTCCCCTCTCCCCTCGGGGGAGGGGCCGGGGGTGGGGTCAAGCCTCTTGACCTCCGATCTCAGATTCTCCAACGCCCGCTGGGCCGCGGTCAAAGATTCGTAGGTAAAGCTCAACTGCGAACGGTAGTGCCCGGTAAAGCAGAAATAACGGTAGGCCAAAGGATCGTATCCCTTGTCCATCAGGGTCTGCAGGGTAAGGAATTCCCCGGAGGACTTGGCCATCTTCTCCTGCCCCAGTTGCAGAAAATACCCGTGCAGCCAGTAATTGGCCAGGTTGGTGCCGTGGCAGGCCTGGGTCTGGGCGATCTCGTTGGTGTGATGCACCGCAATGGCGTCCTCCCCGCCGCAGTGGATGTCGAACAGCGGCCCCAGGTATTTGGCGGCCATGGCCGAGCACTCTATATGCCAGCCGGGAAAACCCTGGCCCCATGGGCTTTCCCACTCCATCTGCCTCTTGACCCCTTCGGGACTGAACTTCCACAGGGCAAAGTCGGTGGGATGCTTCTTCTCGCCCATATCTATCCGGGCGCCGGCCAACAGGTCCTGCACCACTATATTGGTGAGGACCCCGTATTTCTTAAGCTTGGCGGTGTCAAAATATATCCCGTCAGACGTCCGGTAGGTGTAGCCCTTCTGCTCTATGCACCGGATGGTCTCGATCTGCTCCTTTATATGATCGGTGGCCTTGCACCAGATATGCGGCTCCTGGATGTTCAGGTTCCCGAGGTCGCTCTTAAAGGCTTCGGTATATTCCCCGGCGATCTCCCAGGCGGTCTTGCCGGTGCGGCGGGAGCCCTTCTCCATCTTGTCCTCGCCGGAATCGGCGTCGGATTCCAGATGCCCCACGTCGGTGATGTTCATGACATGATTGACCTGCAATCCGTTGTACTCCAGCACCCGTCGCAGAACGTCCTCGAAGACGTAGGTGCGCAGGTTGCCGATATGGGCGTGATCGTAGACCGTCGGACCGCAGGTGTACATGCCCGCCTGGCCGGGCTTTAAGGGAACGAACTCCTCCTTGGCGCGGCTCAATGTGTTGTAAAGTTTTATGGTCATCAATTCCTCCTTGATTGGGATAATTATAGTTTCAAGCCTTGCCCTTTGTCAACCATAAAGATAGATAATTGAACGCGGATTTAAACAGATTTTGACTGATACCTCGGATTCGGGACACCAATGCTTTCCCAAATCAATTCCCTGAATCAGTTCTTATCTCAAAATCAGCCCCATCCCCTTTATCCATTTCAAAACCTATCCGTTTGAATCCGTAAAGATCCGTTCAATCCGTGTTCCATTCCCCTTGTCCGATTTTTTCCGATTTTGGTTGACTTGCCCTATCAAATATGATAATTTTTATGGTTAGTGCTTGCTCATTCCTTTCACCACAAAGCTATGCACTGAGTTTATCGAAGTGACACCAAGGCACCAAGGGTTTTATATCCTTTATTACTTTTACATAAAAGGTATTGATAAAAAGCCGTGTGAATCCGTGTCCTGTTGAAAAACTGCAATCAATTCTAACCCCAAGATAAGGAGGCCCGCCATGCCGGATGCCAGCGATAAAGTAAGGAATTTCATGGAAAAGATGTTCCGGATAGTTCCGGGATACGGCGGCTACGCCGAGAAGGAATCGCGCCGCAATACCGACAAACTATTGCGCCTGCACCTGGCCGGGCAGCTGGACGGGGTCAAGTCGGCCTTCGACCGCTTTATATCTGACATGACCAAGCAAAAGGGGCATCTGGAGCTGATGTCGGACGCCTCATCCGTCACCAAACTGCTGGAGAAGGTGATCGACCGGCTTAAATACGCCGAATACGGCTATTCCGGTTTCTTCGACAGCCCTAAGGTGCTGGAGCCGCAGTTGGACGCCCTCTACCAGTTCGACATCGATCTTTCGCAGAGCATCATGGACCTTAAGAACAAGGTGGCCCAGATCAAGCCGGACTCCTCAATCCTGAAGGCGCTGTTGGAGGACCTGCGGAGATTCGACGACAGGCTGAATGCCAGGCATGAAGCGATAACTGAAAGCCAGAAATAACAGCGTAGCAATCGAGATACAATAGACATGCCATGGACATTCTATTGTATGACAACCGTATAACAATCGTAACAAGGAGACAAAGATGGCCAAGATAATGGAAGTCATAGAATATTTTGACAATACCGGCAATCAGCTGGTGCACCGGGTTCCCGAGGACGGCTCGGGCGAGACCAAGATCGGCTCCCAGCTGGTGGTCCGGGAAAGCCAACAGGCCGTGTTCTTCCGGGACGGCAAGGCCATGGATGTCTTCGGGGCCGGCCGCCATACATTGACCACCATGAACCTGCCGATCCTGACCGGGATGCTCAAGGGGGTATTCGACGGCAAGAGCCCCTTCCGGGTGGAGGTCTATTTCGTCAACTCCAAGGTATTCACCGACCTGAAATGGGGCACCTCGGAGCCCATCCCCTTTCGCGACTCCGAACTGCAGATGATCCGCCTGCGATCCTTCGGCATCTACTCCACCAGGGTCAAGGATCCCCAGCTGTTCGTCAACAAGATGGTGGGCACCCAGGGGTTGTATACCACCGAGCAGATCGACGGGTTCTTGAAGAACGTAATCGTGTCCCGGCTGGCCGATTACTTGGGCGAGAACTACCAGACCATCCTGGATGTGGCCCAGCATTACGATGAGTTGGGCACCGGCCTGAAAGCCAGACTGCAGGAGGATTTCGGCAAGTACGGCCTGGAGATGGTGGACCTGTACATCAGCGCCATCACCCCCCCGCCGGAGGTTCAGGCCCGGATGGACGAGCGGGCCGGGATGGCCGCGGTGGGCGATCTGAACCAGTATATGAAGTTCAAGGCGGCCAACGCCATGGGAGACGCCGCCAAACAGGAAGGCGGCGCAGCCGGAGCCGGCGTGGGCATGGGTGCCGGGATAGGAATGGGCATGATGATGCCCGGCATGCTGCAGCAGGCCATGGCCAGCGGGCCGATGGCCGCCTGCCCCAAGTGCGGCACCCAGAACCAGACCACCGCCAAGTTCTGCTCCAACTGCGGCGGCCCGATGGCGGTGACCCCGGCCACCACCCCCTGCCCCAAGTGCGGCAAACCGGTGGCGTCTGGCAGCAAGTTCTGCAACGACTGCGGAGCGAAGCTGGGTTAACCGAACCACAAAGACACCAAGACACTAAGGCTCAGAGACTTTTTCGTCATTGCGTGAATGACATCGTAGTTTGACTTGCGAAGCAATCTACCGTGTCATTCCTGTGCAGACAGGAATCCAGGTACTATTGAACCACAAAGGGCAAAGAGCACAGAGTCTCTTTTTCTTTTAACTTTGAACTTTCTACTTTAAACTCATATTGCCACAGAGGCACAAAGGTTTTTATTCGTTTTACTTTATACTTGCAGCTTTAAACCTATGAAGGGCAGACCTGCATCAGCCCATCTATCAGCAAAATATTAAAGGAGGTCCCCCATGTTTTTCATATTCACACTGATCGTCGCTTTCGTAGCCGGATACATGTGGTTCTCGGCCGGCAAAAAGACCCAGCAGTTCAACGAAGCCTTTGCCAAGAACAAGGCCGTCTCCGGCATCGTGGCCGTATTCTTTTTGATAGTAGCTGTCTTCCAGATGCTGACCGTCATCCCGGCCGGGTACGTCGGCATAGTGGACTTCTTCGGCAACGTCTCCGCTAAAACCCTCAAATCGGGGATAAATTTGCGCAACCCTCTGGCCCGGATCGTTAAATTCTCCATCAAAACACAGGAAATGTCCGAGGATATGCACGTGCCGTCCAAAGAGGGACTTACCGTTCAGCTGGATGCCACCGTGCTGTTCCACCTTGATCCCGACAAGGCCGCCGAGGTTTATAAAACGGTCGGCCCGGATTACGTCAATATCATCCTGGTGCCGCAATTCCGCTCGGTATGCCGTGGGGTTACCGCCCTATACGAGGCCAAGGCGCTTTATACCTCCCAGCGAGAGGAACTGGCCCGGCTGATTCAAGTGGACCTGGAAAAGATGGTGGCCGCCCGAGGCATTGTGATCGAGACCACTCCCCTGCGACGGGTAACCCTCCCGAACAAAGTGACCGACGCCGTCGAGGAGAAGCTCAAAGCCGAACAGGAAAGCCAGCGGATGGAGTTCATTCTGACCAAGGAAAAGCAAGAGGCCGAACGAAAACGCATCGAGGCCCAGGGCATCTCCGATTTCCAGAACATTGTAGCCAAGGGCATCAGCGAGCCGCTGTTAAGATGGAAAGGCATCGAGGCCACCGAGAAGCTGGCTCAGTCGCCCAACGCCAAGGTCATAGTCATCGGCGCCGGCAAGGACGGCCTGCCGATAATACTGGATACAAAATAGGTCCGTTGACTGTCACCCTGAGAAGACATTTCACCCGCCAGTTTGAATGGGTGACAGCATATTACGATTCAATATGTACCCTTATATCCTGACAATCAGGGCACTAACTTTAACCGGAGAACATCTGTGATCAAAGAATTGGGACTGCTGGCAGGCTTTCTGACCACCCTCAGCTTTCTGCCTCAGGTGGTAAAAAGCCTGAAGACCAAGCACATGGACGATTTCAACATCTGGTTTTTGATATTGATGATCGTCGGCCTCTCCCTGTGGACCGTCTACGGGTTCATGATCAAACAGCTGCCCATCATCATCGCCAATCTGGCCACCATATCATTGAACCTGATGCTGCTGGGGCTCAAGATCAAATATCAAAAACAGAAATAAGGACATCAAGCCGAACAACATGCACAAGATCACCCTTTTCTCCTGCCTGGCCGCCATCACCATACTGACGGCGGGGCTTGACAACGCCGGTCCTAAAGCATCTTATCTTGAAACCGACCAAGGTGAATACTACCGCTACCAGATCGTCAAGCTGAGCCTGAAGCAGGATACCCTGTTTAAGGCAAACCCCGATTCCGCCTCCTTGCAGATATCCTTCCGCCACGGCGACAGCCTGATATCCGGAGTCGGCAATTGCTCGGGGATAAGCCTTAAATATGACAAAACAGACAGCAACTGGCGCGGCACCTGGGCCATGCCCTGGAACCCGCCGCTGGGCGTTTACCGGGCTGTTTTAAATGTTTATTCTGACAAAATCATAACGGACTCTACTAATTTAATACTTTCCGACTCCATTACTTTTATTGTCCGATCCCGCCCCCCCCGCTCCATCCCCGACGGCTTCTGCGCCATGACCATCGAGAGCGCCGGGAATATGCTCAACGCCAAGCTTCCCTCTCCGGTTAAAACCCAGAAGCATTGGACCAATTTTGCCGATTGGGCCAAATATCTGGGGGCCGATGCTGTCTGGTATTCGGTGGGCTGGACCATCGAGGGATATCCCGGGATCAACGACAAAAATCCCTGGGTCAAGGAGAATTTCAAGGTGTTCCCCAAACTGGCCGAGGAATGCCACAAACGGGGCCTCAAGTTCGGCGGGTACGTGGGCAGCTATCTGTTATGGGGCCCCACCCTGCGGAAACTCAAATACGATTATTCATTTGAAGCCAAAAACGGACGGGTGTTCCCCAACCACCACGTCAGCCTGGACGATGCCAAGCGCCGGGCCGATATTGTGAAGATATTGAAGCTGCTGCAGGAAGATCCCAATGTGGACTTCATCGGGCTGGATTACATCCGGCCGGGCGCCGGCGGATACGAAACAGTGGACGAATTCGTGGAGCAGATGAACATCGAAAAACCGGCCGGCTGGAACAGGTGGGGCAAAAAGGACCGGATGCTGTGGGTGGCCCGGCAGGTAAAACCCATGTCCGACAAGCCCATCCGGGCCCGCTGGCAGTGGTGGCAGGCCCACCGTTCGGCCAGCGCGGTGGAAAAGCTGATAGCCGAGGCCGGGGTTAGCAAGCCGGTATGGGGCTTCACCCTGGGCTGGGACAAAGGACACGAACACGGCCAGGACCCGCCGATGATGAACGATGCCGGTCTGGACCTGGACGCCATGATGATCTATGAATCCAACGCCCAGCAGTGTTTCGAGATGACCAACGTCTGGTCGAAATATCTCAAAGGCGATGAGGTCCAGATGATGGCCGGCCAGCAGATAGATTGGATATTATTGCAGAAAAGCACTGTCCCTCCCGCTCCCGAGGAATTCTACTGGCGTTTGACCGATGCCATCAAGGGCACCTCCGACGGCGGCCGGGTCAAGGGGTTGTTCTGGCACGATATGTTCCGAGGCATCCGGGGCCGCAAGGGACCGCACACCAGCCAGGAATGGCTGATCGTGGGAGCCGCGGCCTTCTCGAAGCTCAGGCAGGAGCTGGGGACATTGCCCCTGGATTCAAGGATGATCTCCCAAGCCGGGAAAACCGGGCTTCATATAAAGCTCAACCGGCCCTTGGAAAAGGTTAGCATAGAGCCGTTGACCAATGCCTCACCCGGCAAAATCAGCACTATCCAGCTTGACGATGGCCTGACCGACACCACCATTATCCTGGGAAAATCACCGGCCAGCGGTTTGGCGGCCTACCGCCTGACCTGGGGAAGCGACGACCACCGGGACCAGGTGGTGGTCTTCAGTTATTATCCCCACCCTTATATTGAGAAACCCTTCCGCCCGCTCCAGTCGTTCAGGGCCGGCGGCGATCTGTTGGTCGCTTTGCAGCCCGGCAGGAAAAACCTGGCCAGATCTGTCACCGCCGCCAAGCTAGCCCGGGAGAAGGGCCTGGTGGTCAATAAAACGATGGTGGACAGTCTCTATCCGTCCTTGGGGTATAAATACTCCAAACTGTTGATAATCGCCGGGGATAGCCTGTCGCCATCGGAAAAAACGGCTTTGGATTGTCTCATCTCCCGGTTCCCCGGATTGGCGGTTGCCGCCTGGGGCCAAGGGGACAGTCTGTCTAATCTGCCGGGGGCGAATATGATCCGGCTCAAAGGCGATATCATCGCCGATCCAGCCTATCTGAGTTTTGTCAATAGCCCCGCCCAGGCTCCCATAAGAAACGGCTCCAGTGGGGTGAAATTATCGTTATATCTTGACAAATAAGCTTTTATGAATTATCATTAAATGTTAAAATATGTTAAACTTTTATGATATGTCAATTGTCTAAAGTGATGATACGCAGAACAATTAAAATGGTGGTTTTTTGTTTCTTATCTCTGCCCTTCCCGGCTATGGCCTCAAAATACGCCGGGGAATTTCTGAATGTAGGGCTGGGATCGGCCGCCATGGGTATGGGCGGAGCTTATGTATCTATAGCCAATGACGCTTTTGCCGGCTACTGGAATCCGGCCGGAACCTCATCGGCCAGCCATCAGATAATCTTCGCCCATTCCAATAATTTCGGTTCGCTGGTGGCCCACGATGCTCTGGGATACTCCCGTCCCATGGGACAATATGCCCTGGGGCTGGTATATATCAGATTATCGGTCAAGGACATACCCTACACCAACCAGGCCCTGATCGACCTGAACAACAACGGCATAATGGATTCCGGAGAGAGGCTGGATTACTCCCAGATCATTTATAATGGCGAGGTAGAATCGGCCTTATTGTTGAATTATAGCCGTAAATGTAATCCTGAGACCCGCTGGGGCCTTAATCTGAAATTCGTCAATAAATCAGTGGGGCCCAGTTCGGCCTGGGGATTGGGTCTCGATGCCGGATTGATGACCGTCTGGAAAGAAAAGATAAAACTGGGCCTAAACCTGCAGGATATAACCACCACTTATCTGGCTTGGGATAACGGCACCAGGGAAGTGATCTCTCCCGCCGTAAAGCTGGGGGCGTCCTACCACCCCTCCATCGCCGGGGATAAGCCGCTGGCCCTGGCCCTGGGCGGCGATTTAAGATTCGAGGGGCGGCAATCCGCCGCCAATTACCACCTGGGCAGCCTGAGCCTGGACCTTCATTGGGGCCTGGAATACTGGCTGAAAAAAAGGATCGCTTTAAGATTGGGCGGAGATCAGGGTCGGTTTACCGCCGGGGCCGGACTTAAACTGGGGCGCTTCAATTTCGATTACGCCTATATGGCCCATAAATATCTGGAAAGCTCCACCCGGCTCTCCGGTGCATTCACATTTTGACAATTTGGATATGAGTTCGCCTGATGATCATTCAACGCGAAATACGACGCAAGGCGTTCCACATAATGGCCGGCTTGGCCCTTCCGGCTTTGTACTATGTCTTCATGCTGATCCACCAGACCACCCTGGCCAAATGGATAATCGCCGCCGTCGCCCTGGCTATCCTGGTGGTGGACATCATCCGTCTGAAACACCTGTTTATTAAAATAATTTTTCTGGATATCTTCGGCCCCCTGTTAAGAAAGCACGAGATCTCGGCCCTCACCGGAGCCACTTACCTGATGCTTTCATCCCTGACCTGTTTCGCACTTTTCAGAGACTCCATCGCCATACTGGCCATCTCCTACCTGATAGTCGGAGATTCGCTGGCGGCTTTGGTGGGTCGGAGCGTAGGCCGGATCAAATTCTTTGAAAAATCGTTCGAGGGGGCCGGGGCCGGCCTGGCGGGATGCCTGGCCATCGGACTGATAATAATGCACCTGCCCGGGACCGATATTGGCTTCTGGGAAATGGCCGCCGGGGCGGCCACCGCGGCCGTCGTTGAGATGCTGCCCATCCCGCTGGATGACAATATAAGGATACCTTTGGCCGCGGGGGCGGTAATGCAGCTGTTCTCCCAATAAACATATTTTTTATTACCAATTAACCAATTAAATCTAAACCTAACGAAGGAGCCCACTATGGCCTTTAAGAGAACCTTTACGCTTATTCTGGTACTGGCCTTGAGCGCCGCAGGCACCCTGGTCGCCAAGGACAAAGTCACCAAAGAAGACCCCGAGATGTTACTATCGCAGATGGCCCAGCTGAGCCTGAAATACCAGGACTATCCCCAGGCCGTCTCCGCATATAATAAACTTCTGGAGAGCTACCCCCAGTCGACAAGGGCCAAGGATTATACCTATTATCTGGCCCTGGCCTATGAGCGGTCAAACAATTTCCAGACCTCCGCCGAGAACTACCAGAAGGTGGTCACCGATTATAAAAATGTCAAATCCGCCATACCCGGCATAGACAGTCTATCCCTGGAAGGGGTCGGCCGTTGTTTCAACAAGAATTTTAAGGAATATGCCGCCATCATCAACGGACAGCCCATGACCAAGCTGGAGCTGGATGCCGAGCTGGAGAAGGTTCCCTCCCACTACCGTACCCAGTTCGAAGGCGATGCCGGCCGGAAGAAGTTTCTGGATCAGATCATCGAACGCCAGCTGCTTTACGCCGAGGCCCAGAAACAGGGGATTATCAACAACCCGGAGATCTTTCAGCGCATCAAGGATACCGAGCAGAACCTGCTGATCAGAGGTTTATACGATCAGGAGGTCATACAAAAGGCCCAGCCCTCCGAGAAGGAAGTAAGGGATTACTACAAAAAAAATATCAAGGAGTACCAGACCCCGGAGCAGGTAAGGGCCAGCCAGATCGTGGTTGACAACTATGCCCAGGCCCAGAAGATATACCAGGAATTGAAATCAAAAAAAGGCCAGCCCTTTGACACTTTGGTGGCCAAATACTCCATCGCCCCCAATGCCCGGAGCAACGGCAGCCTGGGATTGATCAACAAGGATCAGAAGCCATCGCCGGAGCCGGTTCTGTTCAAAACCGCCAAAGGCAAATATTCCAAGGTGATACCTGCCCAGCCCCGCTTTGCCGTGGTCAGGTTGGTGAATAAGGAAGGCAAGAAGTTGCATCTTAACTGGATCGTCGCCGGGACCGAGGATGAGGCCAAAAAGATGATTGCCGAGCTCAAGGCAACGCCCGACTCATTCGGGGCCATAGCCGCCAAGAGGTCCCTGGATGCCAGTAAGGACCAGGGCGGGGATCTGGGCTTGGTGAATAAGGACCAAGTGGCCCCCGAGGTTTTCAAAGCTGCCTCCGGCCTGAAAGCCGGCAAATTCACTACCAAACCGGTCAAATATTTTGCCCAATACGCCATTTATCGCATCGATGACAAGATCAAGGCCGGGGTCAGGGATTTTCAGCAGGTCCAGGCCCAGATAAGCGGGCAGCTTCAGAAAGAGCGCCAGCAGGCCCTTTATGACGGACTGCTGAAGAGGTTGAAGGAAGAGGCCAAGATAGAATATCTAATCGAAGTTCCGGAGCCTGCCAAGATGGAAGAAAAACCGGTTGAAAAACCGGAGCCCAAGGGAAAACTCCAAAAGAACGCCAAGCCCAGAAAGTAAGCAAAAGACTTTCCAATAAATAAGAGGCTGGGAGTATATCCAGCCTCTTATTTATTGACTTTGGTAAAAGGATTAGGCTATAATAAACATAATAATTTCAGCAATCAAAATATAATTATGCCTGAATTAAGAAAAGATCCTATCATCGGCCGCTGGGTCATCATCTCCACCGAAAGAGGCAAACGGCCGGTTGATTATGAAGTGGTGCCGGAGCCAGCCAAGAAAGGCGGGTGCCCCTTTTGCTACGGCAACGAGGCACTCACCCCCCCGGAGATAATGGCCGTACGTCCCCCGGGCTCCCCGGCCAACGGTCCGGGTTGGGAACTGCGGGTAGTGCCCAACAAGTTTCCGGCCCTCCGGGTTGAAGGCCAGTTGGATAAATCGGGCGAAGGACTTTACGACAAAATGACCGGCATTGGAGCCCACGAGATTTTTATCGAAAATCCAGTGCACGATCTTCATCTGGCCGATATGAAGACGGACCAAATCGCGGAGCTGCTGCAGGCCTTTGTGGCCAGAATGCAGGATTTGAAGCGCGACATCCGACTCAAATACCTGATGATCTTCAAAAACCAGGGGTTCCGGGCCGGGGCCACCATGGAGCACAGCCATTCCCAGCTTATCGCCACGCCCATAGTCCCCAAGACCATCAAGGAGGAACTGGAAGGCTCACTGGAATATTATAAATACAAAGAACGCTGCGTTTTCTGCGACATCATCAAGCAGGAGATCGAAGATGCCCGCCGGCTGGTCATTGAGAATGACAGATTCATCAGCATCGTACCCTATGCCGCCCGATTTCCTTTCGAGACCTGGATTCTGCCAAAGAAGCATCTGTCCAGCTTTGAGGACAGCGCAGTTCCTGATCTGAAGATGCTGGCCGAGATCCTAAAAGGGACACTGCTGCGCATGAATCGCTCGGTCAACACCCCGCCCTATAATCTGGTCCTCCACACCGCCCCTTGCGATCGGCCCAATATCGACCACTATCACTGGCATATAGAGATCATGCCCCGCTTGACCAGGGTGGCTGGATTTGAAAGGGGCACCGGATTTTATATTAATCCCACCCCCCCGGAGGAGGCGGCTGCATTTTTAAGGGAGGTCGCTATAAGTTGACCGAACGGCCGTTGAACATAATAACCATCGCTTCCGAGATGGTCCCATTCGCCAAAACCGGAGGGCTGGCGGATGTCGCCGGCTCCCTGGCTCAGATGTACCAACAAGCGGGGCACCGGTCCATAGCCATCGTGCCGCATTATCAGGCTAGCGATAAAAATATTCTGCAAGCTGAATCGACCGGCATCGAATTCGAGGTCCCGATTGGCCACGGCACCGAGAAAATAACAGTTTTTAGATCCCGAGCCGTTCCCGGGGTCACCAGCTACCTCATCGATCATCCCTATTTCAACAGCCGGGCCGGACTGTACGGCACCGCCCAGGGCGATTACCAGGACAACGCCCAGAGGTTCATCCTGTTTGCCCGGGCCTCGCTGGAGTTGATCATCCGGCTGGGGGTGAACTTCGATATAGTCCACTGCCACGATTGGCAGTGCGGACTGATCCCGGTGTATCTGAAGAACATATATTACAATGACCCCGTTATCAAGGATACCAAAACGGTCTTCACCATCCATAATTTGGCCTTTCAGGGGTTATTCCCGCCCGAAACCATGCTGGCGGCCGGGCTGCCCTGGTCCCTCTTTCACATTGACGGCCTGGAATTCTACGGCAAGATGAATTTTTTAAAAGGCGGTCTGTCCTTTTCCGACCACATCACCACGGTCAGCCCCAATTATGCCCGGGAGATACTGACCCCGGAGTTCGGCTGCGGTCTGCACGGACTGTTGAACATCCTGCAGCATAAACTTAGCGGGATCATAAACGGAATAGATTATTCCGAGTGGGACCCCGGGACCGACAGGTTTCTGCCGGCCAGATATTACGCAACTGACTTTACCAGCAAACAGACCTCTAAAAGACTTCTTTGCAGGAGATTCGGCCTAAAATACCAGGCCGAAAAACCCCTGCTGGGAATGGTCTCACGGCTGTCCGCTCAAAAGGGCCTGGATATATTGGTCGAATGTCTGCCCCGATTATTCGAAAGCAACCTGGATATCGCAATCCTGGGTACCGGAGATATCGGATACCATGAACTGCTGATCAGCCGGCAGCAGCAGCATCCGGAACGACTCGGGCTGAAGCTGGCCTTTGACAATGAAATGGCCCATCTGACCTATGCCGGCTCGGATATGTTCCTGATGCCCTCCCGATATGAGCCCTGCGGGCTGGGGCAGTTGATAGCGTTAAGATACGGCGCTATACCCATAGTCCGGAATACCGGCGGGCTGGCCGATACCGTGGTCGATTATAACCAGGGACTTCAAAAAGCCAACGGATTCTCTTTCAATGAATACTCCCCGACGGCTTTTTCCGGGGCGATCTCCCGAGCCCTCAACTTGTTCGAGGATCAACCGTCCTGGCAGCAGCTGATGAGCAGCGCCATGTCCTGCGATTATTCCTGGAAGGCATCGGCCCGGAAGTATCTGGATTTATTCTATAAATTATTAGCGGAATGACAGTTTATGGCCCTTATAAATCGAGCCTCCCGTGAGATCAGCTGCAAGATCGTTTATTACGGCCCCGGCCTGGGCGGCAAGACCACCAACCTCCGACAGATCTACCAGAAGGTTGACCCCCAGGCCAAGAGCCAGCTGATATCGCTGGCCACCGAACTGGACCGCACCCTATTCTTCGATTTCATGCCGCTGGACCTGGGAACCATTCAGGGATACAAGACCAAATTCCATTTATACACCGTCCCCGGCCAGGTGTTCTACAATGCCAGCCGCAAGCTGGTGCTGAGGGGCGTCGACGGGATAGTATTTGTGGCCGATTCCCAGCGGGAAAGGTATGAGGACACCCTGGCCAGCTTTGCCAATTTAAAGGAGAACCTGGCCGAGATGTCCCTTTCCATAGAGACCATACCGCTGGTCCTTCAGTATAATAAAAGAGACCTGCCCAATATCGTATCCCTGGACGAACTGAAATCCCAGCTGAACGGCAATAACTTGCCCGACTTCGAGGCCGTAGCCAGCCAAGGCATCGGTGTTTTTGAGACCTTAAAGGAGGTTGCCCGTCAGGTGCTGAGAAATATCGGCAACCGGTCGCTATAGAGTATAATAAGGATTATCAAGACCAATCGAATCGCTTCGGTTGGTCTTGTTTGCAAGAAAATGCCAGAAACAAATATTCAATATTTAAAAGGAGTGGGGCCTAAAAGGGCCCTGCTTTTCAATAAGCTGGGGATAGTTTCAGTGAGGGATCTGTTGTACTATCCTCCCCGGAGATACCTGGATCGCAGCCTGATAAAAAATATCCGGGATATCAGGGTGGGCGATAATGTAACCTTGTTCGGCCAGGTGTCCGACAAGGGGTTAGTCCATACCCGCCGTAATTTCACCATCTTCAATCTGCTAGTGAGCGACGACACCGGCTACCTGCTTTGTAAATGGTTCAACCAGCCCTACTTGAAGGATCGTTTCCAGATAGGCGACCGCATTGTGGTCTCGGGGCTGGTGCTGTCCGACCACGGACTTTCTATGGCCAACCCGGAATATGAGCTGCTGGACAGCGAGGACGCCGAACTGATCCATACCGGACGAATAGTTCCCCTCCACCCCGCCACCGGCGGACTTTCGGCCAAACAGATCAGGCAGGTGATAAAGTCCGCCTTGGAAGGATATCTGCAACAGATCGCAGAACCCCTTCCCCCGGAGCTTATCATGGCAAAAGATCTGATGGGTATACGGCAGGCCATCTCCCAGCTTCATTTTCCCGATGCCCCGGAAATATTGGAGCAGGCTCACCGCCGCCTGGCCTTTGAAGAATTACTATATCTGGAACTGATCCTTTTTCTCAAGAAGAACGCCCTGCAGATACACGGAGTCGGAGCCAAGATTAACTCATCTGACTGGAAAAATGACTTTTCCTCCCTCCTCCCATTTACACTGACCGGGGCCCAAATACGGGTGATCGGAGAGATATCAAATGACATTGGACAAACGAGGCCCATGCACCGTCTGCTTCAGGGCGATGTCGGATCCGGCAAGACCATGGTGGCCCTGGCAGCCATGATACAGGCCGTAAGGGGCGGGACCCAGGCCAGCCTTATGGCCCCCACCGAACTGCTGGCCGAACAGCATTACAATTTCCTGCACCCTTGGTTTGACAGGCTGGGCATGACTTCGGCCCTCCTGACCAGCAAGATTAAAAGTAAGCAACGAGCTGAGATCTACCAGGGGCTTAGCGACGGCAGGCTAAACGTCTGTGTGGGGACCCAGGCATTGGTCCAGGAATCTGTCGAATTTGCCAATCTGGGCCTGGCCATAATCGATGAACAGCACCGCTTCGGAGTAAGACAGCGGGCGGATTTCCGCTTCAAGGGGAAGCACCCCCACACCCTGGTCATGACCGCCACACCAATACCCAGGACCCTGGCCATAACGGTATACGGGGATCTGGACGTCTCCACCATCGATCAGATGCCTCAGGGGAGGCGGAGCATAACCACCAAGTGGACCGCCGAGGCCAACCGTTCCAAAGTATATGATTTCATCGAACAGCAGTTGGAACAAGGAAGGCAGGCTTACGTGGTCTACCCGGTTATCGAGGAATCGGATAAAACCGAGTTGAAGGCCGCCATCAAGATGCACCGCACCCTGTCCCAGGATTATTTCAAGGGCCGCCGGGTGGGCCTGATGCACGGTCAGCTGCCTACCGAGGACCGGCAGGCGGTGATGGAGGACTTTCGGGATCATCGGATCGATATTCTGGTCTCCACCACAGTTATCGAGGTGGGCATAGACGTGCCCAACGCCAATGTTATGTTCATCGAACAGGCCGAAAGATTCGGCCTGTCCCAGTTGCACCAGCTGAGGGGCCGGGTCGGCCGGGGCAGCCACAAATCATACTGCATCTTGATGGCCGGGCCAAAACTGACGCTCGAGGCCAGACTCAGGCTGGACACCATGCAGAGCCTGAGTGACGGCTTTAAAATTGCCGAGAAGGATCTGGAACTGCGGGGTCCGGGAGAATTTTGGAGCACCCGGCAGCACGGCCTCCCGCAGCTGAAAATAGCTGATCTGTCCAGGGATGCCGATTTGATAGCTCCGGCCCGGGAAGAGGCCAAAAATATCCTGGCCGGCGACCCTGATCTTTCTAAAGAAAATCATAGGGGCATCAAGGCCGGGCTTCAGGCTTTTCATCCTGAAGCGGACAAGTTCACCGCCATCGGGTAACAAAAAGCCCCCGCCACAGGCGGGGGCTTTTCAATCATTGAGGTAGGTTTATTAAAATCCTTTCAATTCTATGGCCGCTCCAATGCCGAAACCGGACATATCCAGTTCCCGTTCCCAGCCGCCGTCCTCTTCGCGGGCTACAGTGGTGCCGTTATAAGATGCTTCCAAGAGCAGGGCGCTGCGCAGCCCCATCCCGATCCTGGCTCCGCCCCTGACCCGCCAGCCGAAACCGGTGTAAAAACCGTCATCCGGGCCCTGGGTGATCTTATCGACGGCGATGGTGGTATCCTTGTAATCATAGGAAACCTTGGCCAGTCCCCACCCCAGGTCGCCCCCTACATAGGGTCTTATGGCCCCACCGGCGGGGATGGTGATGTTCAGGCTGGCCCACAAGGGCAGATATGTGACCTTATGCTCGTAAAGCACCTTGACCATGGTAGTGGTGGTTATCCCGGTGGTGCTGGAGGTATCGGCCTCCTGCTTCTCCTCGAAGCTTTTGCCGAAATATTCCAGCCCCAGAGACAAATTGACCATATCATCCACCGCATTGCCGACCCCCAGGCCAAGCAGAAGTCCGCCGCTGCCCTTCACCCCGGAGGGGTTGTAATATCCGCCTTTCAGTATTAGGACATTGTTGGCAAAAGGCAGCATCCCGGCATGGGCTACGGCCGTCAGGCAGAGGACAGCCAGTATAGCTATTGATATCTTTTTCATGTTTACAGCTATTTATTGTTATTAATAATCCTGTTCGGCCAGCACTATGGCGGAAACCGGACAGGCATCCACGCAAGCCCCGCATTCGGTGCAGGCATCGGCCTTGACCACCACCGCCTTGTCCGAGGGCATGTCCAGCACGCTGGTAGGACAGGCCGAAACGCAGGCCCCGCAGCCAATACAGGCCTCAACATCGATCTTGGGATAGGTTTTCTTGGGCATCTTCAACTCCTTGTAAATTATTTCTTCTTATCCATTTTGGCGATATCCTTGAGCACCAGATTCTTTTTCTGGGTCAGGATTCTCTCATGTTTTAATTCCTCGGAAACCAGCTGTTTGAAGAGGCCCTTCACATCGTACTCATACGAATAGGTGGCCTCCCGGGCGTATCTCTCCTGGGCCTGCCTTTCGAACCTGATGGCCATGTCCAGGGCCTTGACCAGTTTATTTGCCAGCTTGAGGTCTTCCATTGGGTCTCCTTAATAATTTATTGATATTTCATTCAACTACTGCAGTGAATATTATCACAAGAAGCGCATTTTAGCAAGAGGCATTTAAAAAAGCTGCGGATTTTCCGCCGCCCCCTCCTCCCTGGCCAGGTAGATGAAGCGGTCTATCAGATTTACATATTCGCTCCAACGTTTGCTGTTGACACCCTCCCGCCTTATTATCCTTTCGTAGGCCGCGGCATGGGCATCCATAAGATCGCAATGGTGCACCACCAGGGCCTCCAGGGTGGCCGGAACCACCGGGGATCCCTTCTCCTTCTCCCCGTGGTGGGAGAGCAGGATGTGTCTGAGCCGCTTGGCCGATTCCCGGGGGAAGTCCTTTATTTTGGCCATCCTCTCCAGAAGCATCTGGTCGCCCAGCACTATATGCCCCATCAGGCGGCCGTCGTCGGAATAATCCACGAAACTGCTCACAGTAAATTCCCTGATCTTGCCGATGTCGTGCAGCAGGCATCCGGTGATCAGGATGTCGGGATCCAGCAGCTGGTAATTTTTCAGGGCCGCCCGGGCCAGCCGGCAGACCGAGACCGTGTGCTCGGCCAACCCGCCTATCCACCCGTGGTGCCACAGCTTGGCTGCCGGCGCCTCCAGGAATTCCCTCATGAATTCTCGATCATCGAAGAACAGTTTCAACAACTTTGCCAAAGCGGGATTCTTGATCCCCGCCATCTCCGCTCTTAGGAACGATTCTAGCTCGCTGCGGGTGAATGCGGAGGAAGCCAATATTTCTGCCAGATCGTACTCGTTTCTTTCACATTTGCGAATATTTTCTATCCTCAGCTGAACGTTGTCCTTGTATCTGCCCACCACCGCCTTGACCTGGACCACATCGCCGGGAGAGATCTGCTTATAGACCGCATCGGCCTCATTCCATAGCACCGCATCCACACGGCCGGTGGCGTCGCCCACCTCCAGGGAAAGGAAGGATTTCCCGTCCGATTCCTTGGTCTTGATCTCCACCTTACGCAAGGCGTAATTTTCTATCAGATCCTTGCCCTGCATCTCCCCATTTTTAAGTTGTTTTATGCTTATTCGGCTCATCTTTGTACTCCATCTGTTCGGTTAATTTTATCCATAAATTCAGATATTGTCAACAAGATAAATAGCCCGTTCTAAATGAACGGGCTATTTATACTCTGGGGGAAATTTATTTCCTCAGCCTTTCCTCAAACAAGACATACAAAGTCGGCACAAAGATCAATGTCAGCAAGGTGGAGGCCGTCAGGCCGCTGATCACCGAAATGGCAAGCGGCGCCGAGGTTTCCGCGCTCTCTCCTATCCCCAGGGCCATAGGCGTCATGCCCACTATGGTGGTCAGAGTGGTCATCAGGATCGGGCGCAGCCGGGTATGTCCCGATTGGATCACCGCCTGATAAAGGCCCAGCCCTTTCCGCCGCAACACATTGGCGTAATCCACCAGCAGGATGGCATTGGAGACCACGATGCCCACCAGCATGATGATGCCGATGAAGGCGATCACCGAAAAATTGTGCCCGGTCAGGAACAGGCCCCAGACCACGCCCACGATGCCCAGCGGCACCGAGAACATGATGACGAAGGGATCCAGCAGCGATTCGAACTGCGAGGCCAGCACCATGTAAACCAGCATGATGGCCAACAGGGTGGCATAAAACAGGTTCTTGAAACTGTCGGCCATGTCCTTGGCCGAGCCGCCCACCTCCACAGTGAAGCCTTCGGGGATGCTCATCTTTCTTATCTTATCGGCCAGTTCGCCGTTGATGGCCCCGATGGCCCGGCCGGTGGCGTTGGCCGTGACGGAGACGATCCGCTGCTGGTTCTTGCGGCTGATATCCACCGGACCAAAGGCCTTTTGGATCCTGGCGATGTTGGAGACCGCCACCAGCTGCCCCATCGGGCTCATTACTTTAAGGTTCTTGATGTCCGGGACCCGGGTGCGGTCATTCTCCTGAAAACGGACCACCACGTCGTATTCCTTGCCGAACTTGCTGTCGCGGAAACGGGTGACGGTCCTGCCCTTGAAGGCCGTCTCCACCGCCGAGGCCACCTGGTAAATGCTCAGGCCCATGGCCCCGGCCTTGTCGCGATCCACGATCACCTGCAGTTCGGGCATTCCTTCCTGGCGGGTGATGTTCACATCCCTGGTGCCGTTGACCGAGGCCATCAGCTGCTTGACCTGCTCCGCCAGCTTCCGGGAGTCTTCCAGGTCGTATCCCTGGATGTCCACCTGGATGGCCCCGCCGGCGCCCATGCTCATGATCTGGGAGATCAGGCTGCCGGAAAGGAACACTACCTGGGCGTCGGGGATGGCCGAGAACCTGGCCCTCAGAATGGTTATGATCTGATCGACGCTTCGGCTCCGCTGGGAGCGCGGACCTATCTTGACCCGCATGGCTCCGATGTTGGGCCCGGTTCCGGCCATGGCCTTGCGCATCCCCTCGCCTTCGCCAAAAGTGGTATAGAGGGTCCGGGTTTCCGGGACCTCGGCTTTAACGACATCCTCCATCCGCTGTATGATGCTTCCGGTCTGCCTGAAGGAGGTGCCCACCGGCATGGTCAGATTAACGGTGAATTCCCCCTCGTCGCTGGAGGGGATGAACTCGGAATCAACCACGGCAAACAGAGACAGGCTGGCCACCACCACTCCCAGGGTGATCCCCATCACCACCTTCTTGTGGGCCAGGGACCAGGTCAGGGCCTTTTGATAGAAACTGTCCATGCCGTCCTGCCATTTGCCTATCTTAGCCATCAGGCTTTTCCACCAGGAAGCGCCGGCCTCGATGACCTCATGCTTTTCCACCTTCAGGAAACGGCTGGTCAGCAGCGGCAGTAGCATCATAGACACGAAGTACGAGCCGATCAGGGAGAACGACACGGTGTAGGCCATGGGCCGGAACAGCACCCCGGCGATGCCGGAGACGAAGGCGATCGGCAGGAAGACCACGATAGTGGTGATGGTGGCCGCCAGCACCGCCATGGACACCTGGTCCGATCCTTTCAGGGCGGCCTCCTCAGGGCTTTGCCCGTCCTCGCGGTGGCGGTAGATGTTCTCCAGCACCACGATGGAATCGTCCACCAGGCGCCCCACTCCCAGGGCCAGCCCGCCCAAGGTCATGATGTTCAGGGTCATGCTCCGGAAATAGAGCAGGACAAAAGTGACGATGATGGAGAACGGTATGGACAGCGAAATGATCAGGGTGCTGGAGAAGTTGCGCAGGAAAAGGATTATGATCAGGATGGCCAGCAGGGATCCGCCGATGGCCTCGGTCTGCAGGGTTTTGACCGATTCCCGGATGAACTCGGCGGAATCAAAGGCCGTCGACAGCTTGATGTCGGATGGCATCTGTTTTTGCATCTCCTTGATCTTGGCCTGGATCTTGTTGCTGACCGCCACGGTGTTGGAACCGGACTGTTTCTGGATGACCAGGGCCACCGAGCGCTGTCCGTTGAGCTTGGTCTCGGTGTCAATTTCGGTAAAACTGTCCTCCACCTTGGCGATATCCCGGAGGTAGAGCGGGGTTCCGCCCCGGTGGCCGATGACGGTGGCCGAGATCTGCTCCACGCTCTTGAACTCGCCCGGGATCCGGATCAGGAAGTCCAGCTGGCCGCTTTTAAGGTGGCCTCCGGGCAGGTTCAGGTTCGAGGTCATCAGGGACTGACCTATCTGATCAAAGGAGAGGCCTAGGGCCTCCATCCTGGTGCGGTCGATGTTGACCTGGATCTGGCGGTCCTGACCACCCTGCACGGTCACCGCAGCCACCCCCGGGATCCGGGCCAGCCGGTCCTTGAGGTTGTCGTCGCAGTACTGGCGAAGTTCGGAGACCCCCCGGGGGCTGGATACCCCCACCACCATCACCGGCATCAGGGCCGGATCGAATTTGACAATGGTGGGATTCTGGACCCCAGCCGGCAGATGTGATTTGACCAGATCTATTTTCTCCCGGACATCTATGGCTGCGGCATCGATATCGGTGCCCCAGTCAAATTCCAGAGTGATCATCGAGGAGCCTTCCTTGGAGGTGGAATGCACATTCTTGACGTTGCGCACCATGCTGACCACGCTCTCCATGGGGCGGCTGACCATGGCCTCCACCTCGGCCGGCCCCACTCCCGGATAATCGGTCATCACCGCCACGATGGGGAAGGACATGTCGGGCAGCAGGTCGATGTTCAGGTTGGCCAGGGCCACCAGTCCGATGATGGTGACGCCGATGAATATCATGAAGACCGTCACCGGGCGCTTGATCCCGAATTCAGAAAGCATCATGATTATTTGCCTCCCACGATCTCCACCGCCGATCCCTGGGCCACGGTGTGCTGGCCGGCCACGATCAGTTTATCCCCGAAAGACAGGCCGGACTTGACGGAACTGGTTTCGCCCATGTCCAGTTCGACAACGATCTGCCGGGCTGCCGCCTGGCCGTTCTCCGCCACGAATACCATGGCGCCGGTTTCACGCTCGATGATGGCGGTGGTGGGTATGACCATGGCCTTGAGGTGGCGTTTGATTTTTATGCTGGCCCGGGCGTACATCCCCGGACGTATCTTCATGCCGGGATTCTTGATGGCGATCTCGGCCTTGACCGTGCGGCTTAGGTAATCCACCGTGGGCGACATCTGGCTGACCGAACCGTAAAATGTCTGGTCCGGCCAGGCATCTATCGATATCTGGGCGCCCGCTCCGGTCCTGATCCGTGATATCTCCGCCTCGGGGACCTGGATCACCAATTTGACCTGGTGATAATCGGCGATCTGGAATAAGGGCATGCCCGGGGTCACGTGGCCGCCGGTGTCAAGATACTTTTTGGTAAGCCAGCCCGAAATAGGGGCTTCCAACCAGGCCTCCTTGAACTCCACCCCGATCTCATCGCGGTCTATGGACACCACATTCTGGCCCTTGTCCACCCAGGCCCCTTCTTCCATCAGATATTTTATGATCTTTCCGGAAACCTTGGAAGGGACCTCGGTCTGGTTCTCGGCCATCATGGTTCCGGACAGGTTTATGGTCTCGTCATAGTCAGAGGGAGAAACAGTCAAAACCTCCACTGGAAATTTTTGAGCCTGCTCGGTCACAGCTTTTTTGCCAGCAATCGACCTTATTACTTTGAACCCCAGGAAAAGGGTTATCATTGCGGCTATGGTAATGAGAATTATCTTGCCCTTCATGAAGAACCTGGCTCCTTTTACAGTATATTCTTTGTTTTATGTTATCTACCGGCACTGGGTTTGGTGTTTTATTGCCCTGATCTCCGACAAAACAGATCCCCCGGCTAAGCGCTTTAAATTTTGGATGCCGGTCACAATTTAAAGTCATCCGCCCTATTTGAGAATCGCCCCCACCGCCCTCTCCAGTTTGGCCAGGCTGACCAGGTAGTCATGCAGGGCCTGGATCTTGTTGGTCTTGGCCTGGGTCAGGGCCACTTCGGCATCCAATACATCCAGGTTAGTGGCCTGGCCGTTCTCATAGCGGGTTTGAGCTATATTCAGAGCTTGTTGGGCCTGCTGCACAGCCTTCTCCTGTGAAGAAATGGCCTTTTCATTGGCCTTCATCGTAAGGTAATTGGCCGAAATCTCAAGTTTTATCCCGTCCTCCACCATTTCTTTTGCCAATTTAAGTTGTTGGGCATTGGCCTTGGCTTCCTTGATCTTGCCAAGCCCGGAACCGCCGTCAAACAAGGGCCAGCTGGCGGAGACCCCCACGTCCCAGTTCTTCTGCCATTCGTCCGAACCGGAGAAACCTGATCCCTTGCTGTAGGAATAATCGGCTAGCAGTGCCACGGTAGGCTGGTAGCTGGCATAGGATATCAGCTTGGCCTTATCAACCATTTTTTGCCTGATCAAAATTGATTTATATTCCGGCCTGGCTTGAAAAGCCCGCCCTACAAGCAGAGCGCTGTCCGCCTCCACCATATGAAATACCATAGAATCACTCAAAACCACCGGTGCATTCAGCTCCCGATTTAGGACCATATTGAATGAGTGCCGGGAAAGCTCCGCCGCATTCTGCATGCGAATAAGCGGAGGCTGCATATTAGAAAGCTGGACCTCGGCCCGCAATAAATCGTAACGGGAGACCATCCCCTTTTGATATAAAGTCTGCACCCGTGCCAAGTGTTTTTCTATGGACGATACTGCCTCTTGGGTGACGGCGTAGGCGCTTTGGGCCAGCAGCAGCCCGTAATAGGCCTGTTTGACCGCATAGATCACCCCGGCCCTGGCGCTGTCGTAAGATTCCCCGGCGGCCTGGCGGTTCAGCCGGCTTATCTGATAGCCCTGCCATATTTTTCCGCCGGTGTAGACCGGCCAACTAGCGGACAATTTACCGGTATAGGTGTTACCGATCTTATCCGAGACTATCGAAGCACTGGACATGCGCACCACATCTCCGGTAGGAATATAATTGCTGTCAAGCACAGGAGGAAAGTAGGATTGCCCGACTTTCATGTCAATCAGACTGTTCAGCCTAACTATGCTGCCGGATGCCGAAAGTTGGGGAACCAGATATCCCCTGGCCGTCATCAATTGACCGTCGGCGGCGCTGACCTTGTATCGGGCGATTTTCAGGGCGGCGTTTTGCTTCAGGGCCAGATCTATGGCTTGGTTTAATGACATATCCTCCGCCGCCGCAAAGGATGCAAAAAGGATCGCTACGGCAACTGCTGTTCTCATTTTATTTAGTTCCTTTGGTATCATATTTGGTTATGCCGCTTAAATAGAAATTAACCAGGAATTTTAAATCTTCTTTATTATTTATTTTCTGCTGATGCCAAAAGGAGTTCATCGCATTTCCGTGTATCAGGTTAAAAAATGCGGCGGCGGCTTTTTCGGTGTCGATTTTATCAAAAAATCCCTGGTGGATGCCTTCCTGAAGCACCCCGGAGACCGATAGTATCAGGCTCCTGAAATGAACCTTCATTTTTTCCTGCATTTTATGCATCAACACCCCGGGCTGATTGCGGGTCATCAACTGCATCAGATCCACATTCTCCTCAAACAGCCGCAGTATGGTTTTTATCATTATAGATATTTTCTCGGGCGGGGGAAGGCCGCTGCTGCTGGTTTCCTTAATGACCTTTTCTAAGTTATGAATTGTCTCCTCCAGAACCGAAAAGAAAAGATCCTCCTTACTCTCAAAATAGCCGTATAAGGTGCCCTTGGCCAGCTCCGCCTTCTCGGCGATCTCGTCCAAGGTGGTTTCGTGAAGCCCTTTTTCAGCGAATATAACCCTGGCGGCATGAAGGATCTCCGTCCGACGGACAAGTCTTTCCCGTTCCTTGCGCGGCAGTTTTCCCTGGGTATTCTCTTTCATTTCAGACATCTTCCTTTAAAATATGCTAACGCCAAGGTATTTCTTGGGATTGGCTTTCATATCCTTTATCAGTTGGTTCAGTTCATCGGAAGATCCCTTGAGTTTCTGGTACAGCTCTTCGTCCTTGGATAGCTTGCCCAAAGTGCCCTCCCCTTTTTCGATCCTGCTTATTATAACACTGAGTTTCTGCGAAGTAGAGTCAAGGGAATTGTAAAGGTCCGGCTCCCGCAGCAACCTGCCCAGACTGCCCTGGCCCCGCTTGAGGCTGTCGGAGATGATGTTGAGGCTAGACATGGACTGATTGAGGTTGTCATACAGGGAGGGGTCGTTCATCAGCTTGCCGATGGTCCCCTTGTTGCCCTTGATCAGCAGTATCAGATGGTTCATGCTGACCATGACCGAATCAAGGTTGGTATACAATCGGGGATCATCTATCATTTTGCCCAGGGTGCCGGTGCCCTTTTCAATCTTCTTCATGATCACATTGAGCGAGATCGCCGTGGAATTCAGGGTGTCCGATATTTCGGCCACTTTGCCCATTATCTCCTCGGGTGCCATCACTGCTATAGTGGGCAGTTCATCGTCGTTTTCCATCATCGGCCGGTCCATCGATGCCGGCACTATCTCCACCAATTTATCGCCCAACAGCCCCATGCTGCTGATCCTGGCCAGGGAACCCTGGCGGATCCTGGGCTGGGCCTGCTTTTCTATCCTTAAGCGGGCCTCCACTTTTTGGTGGCCGCCGACCTCCACCAGGGCGATCTTATTGACCACCCCCACCTGGAACCCGGAGACCCTCACCGGGGCGCCTTCCTGCAGGCCGCTGACGTCGTCAAACCGGGCGTTCAGGAAATAACGCTGTTTTAAAAAACCCTGGCGTTCTCCCACCGAAAGCACCGCCACCAGGCCCACTGCCAGGCCCACGGTTATCAGCAGGCCCACCTTGAATTCGTGGGACAGTTTATTGATTGGCATTTTCGATCGTTCCCCCTTTAATGAAATCCTGGACGAATTTTAATTTTGAGCCCTTGAGTTCGCTGGAGGTGCCGGAGAAAAGTATCTCCCCGTCCTTGATCACCTCGAAGCGGTCGGCCACCTTAAAGGCGTTGGCTATCTCGTGGGTCACCACTATTGAACCCACCTTGAGTTCATCCTTCAGTTTGTTTATCAGCTCGTTGATCTTGCGGGAGGTCAGGGGATCCAGGCCGGTGGTGGGCTCATCATAGAACATGTAGCGCGGTTCCAGCACTATGGCCCGGGCCAGGGCCACCCTTTTTTTCATGCCGCCGGAAAGCTCCGAGGGCATCAGCCGTTCGCTGCCGGCAAGCTCCACAAAGCTCAGGGCCTGGGCCACTTTTTGGGAGATCTCATCTTCCGACAGTTTCAGATGTTCCCGCAAGGGGTAAGCCACGTTCTCCTTGACGTTCATGGAATCGAACAACGCCGCCCCCTGGAAAAGCATCCCGATCTTTTTCCGCAAGGGCAGCATCTGCCCCTCGGTATAACCAGTGGTGTCCTCGCCGTCGATCATTATCCGTCCCTGGTCCTGTTTGAGCAGCCGGAGGATTATCTTCAGGGTCACGCTCTTGCCGCAGCCGGAACGGCCCAGTATCGCCAGG
Organism: Candidatus Edwardsbacteria bacterium RifOxyA12_full_54_48; assembly: GCA_001777915.1. Taxonomy (NCBI): domain Bacteria; phylum Candidatus Edwardsiibacteriota; species Candidatus Edwardsbacteria bacterium RifOxyA12_full_54_48. The sequence continues at coordinate 164,288 of MFFN01000003.1, forward strand.
GTTTCGCCCTGATCTATCCTGAGGTTGACCCCTTTTAAGACCGGTTTGCCCTCAAAGGATTTATGGATGTCGAACAACTCAATCATCAGATTTTTTACGTTTATTGTTTACAGTTCATTGATTGCTGATAATATCACAAACCCCTATCATCAAAACCCAAATTCCTGTCACATTCCCAGCAGAAACAGCACCTTGGTGATGAAAGCATCCAGCAGAAAGACCAGCACCGAAGAAACCACCACCGTGCGGGTCACCGCGTCGCCCACCCCCTTGGTGCCGCCCCGGGCGGTAAGGCCGAAGTAGCAGGCCACGATGGAGACCATCCCCCCGAACACTATGGGTTTTATGAATCCGCTGATCAGGTCGTTGAAGACCAGGGAATTGATCACCGAGGTCCGGTAAAAATTGGCGGTCAGCCCCAGGTTCATCACGCTGACCAGCATCCCGCCCAGGATCCCGATCAGGTCGCCCACCACCACCAGGATGGGCAGCATGATCACCGCCGCAAAGAACCTGGTCAGCACCAGCTTCCGGATGGGGTCGGTGGCCAGGGCCCGCATGGCGTCTATCTGTTCCGAGACCTGCATCGAACCCAGCTCGGCGGTGATGCCCGCCCCCACCCGCCCGGCGAAGACCAGGGATATCAAAACCGGACCCAGCTCCCGAACCAGGGAAACAGAGACTATGCCTCCCACATAGAGCTTGGCCCCAAAGCGCATCAGGGCGTAGCCGATCTGGAAGGCCAGCACGAATCCGGTGAAGAACGAGGTCAGCACCACGATCGGCAGGGAACCCACTCCCACCCGGTCCATCTGCTCCCAGATCAATTTCGGATAATAGGGCGGCCGGACCAGTCTTTTGGCCACCTCCCAGTGGAAGGCAAAAAACCGGTATACCTCCGAAAGGACCCCGGATATTTTATTGATGAGGTATCTATTCATTATACTTGTAGTTCATTTATTGACTGACCAGTCAGTCGGATTATATCAATATGACCCGGATTTGTCAATAGGGCCGTAAATAAATAAAACGCCCGGACGAACCGGGCGTTTTAAAGGGCCTCTGGTCTATTCAAGAAAAAGGCTCAACGATGCCATATAGATCTTCTGCCTGGCCCCGTCGGCCGAAGCCTTCTGATCCATGCTGGCGGCATCCACCAAGATCCTTTTGTAAATATAACCCAGCCCCAGGGACCAGTCGTATTCGCCGTCCGGGGCTTTTCTATATTGGCTGGCCCCGGCCCGGAAAACCACGGCCCCGTAGCCCGGTATATTATGTTTGTATTCACCTCCCGCCATATATTTAAGTTCCGGTACCCCCTTCCCCCAGAACTTTTCGGCGCTGGCTGTGATCTTGGGCAACTTGCCATTGAACCAGGAGATCCCCCCGGATATCTTGGGTTTCAGCTTGTCGTCGCCAAAATCCTTCCAATAGACCTTGCCGGCCAGATTTTGGATAGTGATGCCGACCTTCAACGGTTCCCGGCCTCCGTGAAAGCCAAGGTCCAGGCCGTACCCGATCCCGCTTTCATCGATGATCTCAGCCCGGCTCCATAGGGTGTCCAACTTTTTCTGCTTGACCTCTGTCATCCTGGCCGAGATCAGCTTGGCCGATAATCCCAAAGACATTGACTGATGCAAGTCATCCTTCTTGGAGATGGCAAAGGCAAACTCATCAACTCCGTATTTCAAATAATTATTTACCGAGTCTGATCCTTCTAAGGTAAATTCTGACCCGATAGAGCGGGCCACCGAGCGCCAGGATATTCCTATGCCCTTCCCGGCAAAAACGATATAGTTGAGCCGCTTGGGGCCGGAAAAGATCGGTTCGAAAAACAGCCCCCGGGAATGCAGATAGCTGCAGGAGGCCATTGACCAGTTGATATTGCCCAGTCCGGCCGGGTTCCAAAAGGTTAGGTTGGGGTCGCTATCGTCGGCAACGATGCTGCCGGAAAGGGCCGCCGCCCTGGCCCCCACCGCCGGCCCCTGGTAGGTCAGCCAATCTATGGGCGAAGCCGACAGAAAAGAAGCGGCAAAAAGAGCCATACTCAACAAGATTGTTTTCTTCTGCATTTCCCCGTCTTAATATTTGAATTTCATTCTGATGCCCAAGTTTATTTTTGGTTCTTCGCTGTTCTCATCCTTGGAGCGCTGGATGAACAGGGCGCTCCTTTTGCCGAACAGGTATTCGGCCCGGAACTCATCGCTAAGGTCAGCGGCAAAACCCCGGGTGTAACTGACGAAAACATTCCGGGTGACGTACTTGCCCAGCGTCACCTGGGCGCCCTTTTCCTGGCCGGTATAGGTCTTCATCTTCACCACATCCACCAGCCCAGTCTTTTTCTGGATCAGGCCGCCCAGCATATTGCTCAGGTAATCCGCTCCCCGGTTTATAAACTGTTCGGTCAGGTCACCGTTGCCTTCTCCCTCAAGCTTCATCCCCGCTGACATCATGGTCAGGATGTCCTGCTCGGACATCGAGGGATCGGAACTGAAGGACAGCTTGGGCTGCAAAGCCGAGCCGCCCACCTTCAGAAAAACCTTGGTTCGGGCCTCATCGCTCAGCTCGGTCTGGGCCGATAAATTCAGCTCCGGGTTGATGACCGCCGCATTGGTGAAGGTTAGCTGGCCTTCGGTGATGTCAAATCTCCGGTCCAGGAAACGATACTCTCCGCGGATGGTCTCCAGGCGGCCCGAAAGGAACAGCACGTTCTGCTGCATGCGGACGTTAAGATTCTCTATCTTCAGTTCGATGTCGGCGTCGGCGTTCCTGAGCCAGATCCCCTGGGAGCCGGTGATCGACAGGTCCAGGTCCATCGGTTTGGACCCGCCCTCCGGCGGCGGGGGCTCCTCGGCCGGCGCGAAGGGCAGGGTGATCAGGGCCGAATTGGCAAACACCTCCCCTTTGATCTTGGGGTAATTGACCGTCCCGCCGATCTCGATCCGGGCGTTGACATTCCCCTCGATGAAGGGGATGTTCCTGACCGGGGCCTTGTCCACCACGATCAGGAAGTACATGGTGGTGGGGATGAATTTGCTCAGGATGATCTCGCCGCGTTTTATCTCCACCTTGCCCTGGTTTTCGGTGCTGGCGGTGATGTTGTCTATCACCAGGCTGTCGGCATTGAAATGGGCGAAGGCCTGAACCTTGTGCAGGTACATACCGAAGGGACGAAGCACCATTTTGGCGTTGGCGATGGTCATCTCGCCGCTCAACAGGGGCTTGACTGGCGTGCCGGAGAGCTTGACGCTCAGGTCCACCTTTCCCTCGTAGACGCTTAACAGCTCGGCCATGGGAAAGAAGGCCCAGGTTCCGATATCCCTGAGTGTTATCTCTCCGGACATCGGTTTGTCCAGCAGCTTGCCAGCCCCGGGGCCCATCCCCAGGTTTATGGGAATGCTGAGGGTGATCTCAGATAGCTGGCCGTAACGGGTGACGGTCAGTTTGCTCAGATTGAAGACCTGATCGACATAGCGGCAATCGATCGCTACCCGATCGGCGGTGAATTGCTCAAATCGCGCATTATTAAGAGTAAGGCTGGCCGCCATCTCCGGAGCATTAAGGCTGCCTGCTATTTTTATGTCAAAATCCAACAGGCCGTGGACTGTTTTTTTGAGATTGAGCAGTTCCACTATCCTGCGGCTGTCAATGGCATCACCATTAAGCTCAAGGTAGATGCTTTTATCGCTGTGGTAAAATCCCTCCAGCGCTAAAGACCCCCGCCCGGCAATAAGTTTGGTGGGTTCCAGCTTTATGTTGGATCCTTCAATGGACAGATGTATCGGCTGGCTGTTGACCACCGTCTGATCACCGAAATTATAGAACAGCTTGCTGATGGCCAGGTTTATCTGTTTTCCTTTAATTTCGACCATCCCGGTGGCCAGGGCCTCGGTGATGGAATCCTTGACCACGTGCAGCGAAAGCCCCCCCCAGTCCAGGCCCCGCAGTTCGGTCAGCAGCTCCACCCGTTCAATGTCCTGACCGCCGATGGACAGGCCGGTGGCCACGAATTTGCCGTCCCCCTGCGGTTTGGACACCACCTGCTTCAGGGACATGCTTCCGTCAAAGTAAAGGCAGGAGACATTGGATATTACCGCCTCCTTCAAGCGGAAGGTGCCTATCACATCGGGGTCCTTGGTCAGGCCGGAGATCAGCCCGGTGAAGCGCAGTTTGCCCTGCAGATCTTTCATCCCCAGCAGGGCCCCAAATTGGTCCAGCTCTATTTCATCGGTCTCCACATCCACACTGAGGGCATCTTTGAAGATGTCCCCTTTGACCTTCAGTTTAGCCTGTCCGCTGGCTAGATCAAATTTTTCTATGGAGACGGTCTGATCGGCGTAAACCAGATTGCAGATCAGCTGATCCACCGGAATGGAGTTGACCAGGCTTTTATTCAATATCAGATCGACTGTCGCCCGGGCCTTTGGGGGATCGAATCCCCTGCCCTTTATCCGAAGATCCCCGTTGATCTCCGTTTTCAACGGGGCGCTCCCTTTTGCCAAGGCGGCGCCGAAGTCGCTTTGATTGAACAGCAGAGTAAAATCATAGACCCTGTTCTTCAAATCCACCCGGCCCTGGCCCTCGATATTTCCCTTCCCGGCATTCAAATATAGCTTGGTCAGGGTTACCAGGGTGTCCTTCACCTGAATCTTAACATCTAAGCCGGATAGTTCCAAACCATTTATCTTCAGCTCCCGGGAACGGATCGAAAGGCTGCCCTGCGGAGAGGACAGGCTCCCTTTGAGATTGCCCGAAACGGCAACATTCCCCGACCAGTCCTGCCCCTCCGATCTTATGATCCGGGGGATTTCAGCCATTCCGATATTGAGGTCCAGCTGCGATAGATCGATTTCCTGGGTTCTGGGATTAAATTTCACCGATAAATTTATCCGGCTGTTTCCCGTGTTCAGATCGAAGTTATTCAGCTTGATGGTATCGCCGGATAATGCAAAATCGCCCGATCCCTTGGTCAAATTTATATTGCGGGTTTTATCATAGGCTCTGATTTTTTTAAGGGTGGCCGACAGCTTATCCCCGCCCATCTTCAGACCCAATTGGATGTCGATGTCCTGGACCTGTTGCTTGTTTCCCGGGGTCTCGATGGAGACCGACAGATTCTTGAAAGAGATGTCCTCCACCGACAGCGGGGGGAGGTTCAGTTTGCCCTTGGGTTTGGTGGTGTCGGACTTGAACAGGCCGTCGAAGTTCCAGGCTCCGCTGCTGTCCCGGACCAGGCAGACAACGGCATCGGTCACCTCCACCTTCCCGATGACCAGCCTCCTCCTGGCGGCGGAATACCAGGGGTGGGCCTGAAGCTTTATCCGGGGAGCGCAGAGCAGCTGGCCGCGCACCAAGGAATCCCGGGAGGCGATGGCCACATCGCTTATCAAGACAGTGAAAGGGAAATGAAATTCTACCGCCCCGACGGAAAACTCGCGGCCCAAGACCTCCGACAAGGACCTATTGGTTTCCAGCTTGACCTCATTCTGAAATCTGGGGCTGGGCAGATAAATAACCAGGATCAGCAGACCCAGAAGGATGATCCCGCCCAAAATGGCAATGGTTATGTTACTATGTTTACTTTTCATCAGAAGGCGTGACCCAAGTTGATATAGAACAGACCTTCCTTAAAATCCACGGTCTCCTCAGTCTTGACCGCATAGTCTACCCTGATCGGTCCCACCGGAGTGATGAACCTCAGGCCCAGGCCGGTCCCCCCCTGGTATTGGCTCCACTTCACATCCCCAAAACCGGACCAGACATTCCCGGCATCCACAAAGACGGCCGCCCCGAACATCCAGTATATCGGGATCCGTAGTTCAAAATTTCCGTTGACCAGCATATTGGTGATGCTGGTGGTGTCGGTGGTGATCTCGTCGGTCTTGTAGCCCCTCAGGTTCATGCCCCCGCCCAGCTTCAGCCTCTCCTGGATGGGCACCGGCCCGTTGCGGCCGTAGGTGTATATCCCGGCAGCTCTGACCCTCCAGGCCACCACCAGGCCCCGGCCGATGCCGTGGAACATGGAGATGTCTCCGGAGCTCCTGCGGTAATCGTTGGAGCCGCCCAGCACCGAACCGGCGTTATCCACCCGAAAAGAGGAGTTCACTCCTTTATGGGGGTTGAACATGTCGTCCCGGCTGTCGAAGCTGGCGGTCAGGAATACGTCGCTGGTGGTGTTCTGGGTCTCCTCCAGGAACTCGTATTTGTACCCGATGTAGGCCTGGAGGAATTTGGCCAGGCTTTTACCGATCTTGGCCTCGCCTCCGATGCGGCTGAGCTGCTGCCAGAAGGAACTTTCCTGCCTCTCCCGTTTGTAGTAGACCGAACCGCTGGCCTTGTAAGAGGTGCTTAAAAAGTACGGTTCCAGGTAATCCAGGTAATAGTTATTGGTGTAGGCATGCATCCGGCTCTGGGCATTCCTCTGCAGACCATACGATGCTTCGCTCTTTAGGGTTAACTTCTGCAAGTTCCCGAAGATATTGTCGCTTCCCCATTCCAAGCCGCCCTGGACCCTGTCGGGGGTTTCAAAGCCGAAATTGAAGCCCACCCAGTTGGTCTTATCCTCCTTGACCACCATCCGCAGATCCACCGTATCGCGTTTTTCTTCCATCCCCTCCATTTCGAACTTGGCCTCGGTGAACAGCCCCAGGGCATAGACCCGCTGCTGATTGTAATAGACCTTGGAGGGCATGAATATCTCTCCGGGTTTAAGGGTGAATTCCCGTTCTATCACCCGGTCCCTGACCTTTTTATTACCCTCTATCCGGATCTCCCCCAGCCGGACCTGAGTCCCCTCGGTGATGCTGAACAGAATGTCCGAAGTGTAGGGATCTTCTGTCTCCATTACCGTATCGTTGACAGCGGTATAGATATGCCCCCGCTCGGCGTAGAGGGCCACTATGCCTGAAGAGGTCTGGTTTATGGCCGGGAGGTTCAGCGGATCGCCGGTCTTAACCTTGAGAAGCGATAACAGCAGGGAATCGGACAATATTTGATTGCCGCTAAACCGGAGTTGCCCGATCTTCCTGATGTTGCCTTCCTCAATGGTAAGGATACAGTCCAATTCCTGTCTTTCGGAACGGAAATATTTCTCCGTATTTATGAATTTCGCGTCAAGATAACCTTTCTTGCGGTACATATAGATGATCTTCCGCGTGTCCTGCTCAAAATTATATTCGTCGTAACGCTTACCGGATTCGCTGGTCATTTTGGACCGCAGTTCCTTCTCGGAAAAGGCCGTATTCCCGACGAACGTTACATTACCCAGCTTCAGGCGGGGGCCTCCCTCGTCAACCGGTTCGGCCATCTTATCGACCGCCTTCTTTCCGCAGGCCCCAAACAGCAATGCCAGGGATAGCAGCAAAATATGTACTAAATTTCTTTTCACGGATAATTATATCTTCAATTTGCCTTTTTCCATCAGCAGCTTCCCGTCCACCCAGACGCTGGGATTGCGCACGATGCCGTCCTGGTGGCTGGATACACTTACCTTGCCGCCAAATCCGCTGTTATCGCCAAAGGCGATATGGATGGTGGTCAGGGCCTTCTCATCCTCCAGGATGTTGCCGGTGATCTTGGCCCGAGGGTTTATCCCGATGCCGAACTCGGCCACGTTGAAGGCGTTTTTCCCGTGCCGGGAAAGCATCTCCCACAAATTATCAGCCTCACGCCCGCCTTTCATGCCGACTGCAAAACCACGGGAGATGGCTATCTCAATCGGTTTTTTCAAAATACCGGTATCGCCGATGGAGCCGTCCACCACCAGCCGGCCCTGGGCGGTGCCCTCCACCGGGGCCAGGTAGACCTCGCCGGCCGGCAGGTTGGTGAATCCGCCGGAGTCTGGGATGATGCCGGTATCGGGCTCCGCCCGGCGGCCTTTGATGGAGAATGACAGGCTGGTCCCGCGCTCGGTTTTGATCAAAACCTTATCGGCGTATTGCAATGAACGGCATAGGCGCTCTCCCACTATTTCCATCTTCTTATAGTCAACATCGATGGTTCTGGACATCATATCCAAAGTTATCCCCGGCATGCTGGCTATCCTGGCCCGGGCTTTTGAAGCATTTTTCCTGGCCCGGGTATGGGACAGCGATTTGGTGGTGGCCAGAAAGACGGCGTCGCTTTTCAGCATGGCCGCGGCCACCTGCTCCGGAGGTTCCTGCCCGTTGTTCCCCCTCTCCGGCATTATCATCAGCACCGCATCGCGGCACAGCGGCCGGGCGGCCCGATAAAATACCTGGCCGGATTCAAGATTGCCGTCATCCGTGATCACCAGAACCGTTTCAGTTTTCTTTACCGCCAGACACTGTTCCAAGGCCACCTTGACCGCCCGATCGATCTTGTTCATATTCTCTCTTATACCACGATTGTTAAAATTAAATTTTAAACCGCCATTTTCTGATGCACCCGGCGGATCTTGGCGCCCAGTTTCTTCAGTTTCCGCTCCCATCTCTCATAACCCCTATCCAGATGGTATATGCGGTTGACCTCGGTCTTCCCCTCGGCCTTGAGCCCGGCGATGACCAGGGCCGCCGAAGCCCTCAGGTCGGAGCCCATCACCGGAGCCCCGGTCAACTCGGGCACGCCCTTTATCACGGCGCTTTTGCCCTCAACCTTGATATCGGCCCCCAAACGCTGCAGCTCGGGAACATGCATAAATCGGTTCTCGAAGATGGTCTCGGTTATCACCGAAAGGCCCGAGGCAATGGTCATCAGGGTCATCATCTGGGGCTGCATATCGGTGGGAAATCCGGGATAGGGGGCGATGGTCAGATCTATCGGTCTTACCCGCCGCCGGGCTTCCACGGTCACCATCTCGTCGCCGGCCGCCACTTTGACCCCCATGGCCCTCAGGGCATCGATGACCGCAGCCAGATGGTCCGGCCGGCAGTCCTCGATGGTCAGGCAGCCGCCGCTGATGGCTGCCGCTATCATCAAAGATCCGGTCTCGATGCGGTCGGGGATCATCCTGGTCTCGGCCGGCCTCAAGCCCTCCACCCCGGCGATGGTCATTACCGGAGTGCCGGCGCCGGTGATGTCCGCTCCCATGGATACCAGCATCTGGGCGGTGGATACCACCTCGGGCTCCAGGGCCGCCGATTCGATGACCGTGATCCCTTTGGCCAAAACCGCCGCCATCATCACATTGATGGTGGCCCCCACCGAAACCCCGTGGGTACCGGCCAAAAGCAGCCGGGCCCCTTTAAGCGGCCTGCCTTGGGCCTGGACATAGCCGTGAAGTATCTGAATTTTGGCCCCCAGGGCCTCCATGCCTTTCAAGTGAAGGTCTATTGGACGGGCCCCGATGGAGCACCCCCCCGGCAGGGACACTTTGGCTTTTCCGAACCTGGCCAGCAGGGGCCCCAGCACATAATAGGAGGCCCTCATCTGCTTGACGATCTCATATTCGGCTTCGCACTTAAGCTTGTCAGGAACATCGATGACCATCCGGTTGTCTTCGAAATCCACTTTGGCTCCCAACCGGATAAGCAGGCGCCTCATGGTGCGCACATCCATCACATTGGGAACGTTGGTCAGGACGGACCTTCCCGGTGCCAGCAGGCAGGCCGCCATGGCCGGCAGCACCGCGTTCTTGGCTCCCGAGGCCCGGACCATGCCGGACAGCGGCCGGCCCCCATCGATGACGAATTTATCCACTTCGCTCCCGTTATAAACAATTCATTGTTGTCCAGTTTGGGGTGTATTGATATTCTGTAGAACGATGCAGAAGATGCCCCGGACAAAAGCCCGACGACTTTGAAACGTTTCAAACGTCATTCTTCTGCTCATCGGACAATTCAAACAATGCCCAACAGCATAGACTGGCATCTCAAACCATGATCAATCCTGCTTCTTGCTCCCCTTGATCGGCTGGGCCTCGTCTATCAGCATTACCGGAATATCATCCTTGATATTGTAGCCCAGCTTGCAGGACCAGCACAACAGTTTCTGTTCTTGGGGAAGGTACTCCAGCTGGCCCTTGCATTTGGGGCAGGCCAGAATATCCAGCAATTTCTGATCCAACATAATCACTCCATCCTTTACTAGAATTGGGAGGCCGTTATTTATTATACCTTTATTTTTTTTGTAAATCAACCTTCAGGGGCGGCCTTCCGGCGGGGCCTTCATCTTATCCAGGATGGCCCGATGCAGAAAGTGGGAGATGGTTTTGACGCTCTCTGCCACCGGCCGGCTCATGGGCACTTCCAGCTGGATCTGCCCGGCCTGGATGCCCAGGGCGATGATCCTGGCCCCGGTTATCTTCTCCAGATAGTCGCCCAAAAAAGACAGCGGCATGGTATGGGTGGAGTGCATCATGGAGTGCATATCCTTATGGTTCAGAAAGGCCACCTCCCCCACCGGCCGCCCCATATCGGCGGCATCTATGAATATCACCAGATCGGGTTTTGTGTTCCTGACCAGGCCGGAAAAATTCTCGGGATTGGTCCCGGCCACCAGCACTTGGGCAAAACTTTCGTGATCGCAGTCCTGTAGCATCATCCGCAGTTCCCGGGCCACCAGCGAGCCGGCGGCATCGTCGCCCATCATCTCGTTGCCGATGCCGAAGATCATCAGCCTGACGGAAGTTTCGACGGCCGAAGCCACCGGATCGGTCCATTCCATATTTCGCTCCAGTAAATAATTCCCGGGGAAACAGCCGGTGCTCCCGAATTGCGCTGACTGATGTTGTTCAGGCATCTGGCAGATCAGCTTGACTTAATGGGCTGATAAAATCCGGGCCTTGGTCTTTTTGGTGTATTTCGCGGGGAAAGTTTTCTTCAGGCAATTGGTCATGCATAAAATGGCCGGACACGTAATGCCCGACCATCGTTTAAACCGGCGCCGTAATTATTTATAAACGATCTTCAGCGCTCCGCGGTCGAAGGCGGCATCCTCGAACTCGGTATTCATGTGAATGGCCTTCTTGGGACAGACCTCGGCGCACTGGGCGCAGTGGGAACAACGGTCCAGGTAGAAGGTCATGGAGAATCTCTTGGAAACCTTGCCGGCCTCATCGGTGGTCTCGGATTCCTTGTGGATCTCCAGAGCCTCGGAGGGACAGTCCTTGACGCACATCTGGCAGCCGATGCACAGACTGGGGTCCATCACCGGATGGCCCCGAAAGCCCTTGGGCACCCCGATCTTTTGGAAAGGATACTGGACGGTGGCCGGTTTTTTGAACAGGTGCTTTAGCACCTCTGGCAGCATCGCTCCTAATCTTAAACTCATTGCAGATACCCCTTCAAGAATATTACGATTACCAGCTGCAGCAGGGCCAGCGGGGCCAGCCATTTCCAGCTGAAGGAAATCATCTGGTCGATCCGGAGCCGGGCGGTCACCGCTCGCATGGCGGACAAGATGAAGACCACGATCAAGGTCTTGACAATGAACCAGATGAACCCGGGGATCAGCCCTCCCGGGAAGCCGCCCATGAACAGGGCGGCGATCATGCCTGCGCCCACCACCATCTGGATGTCGGCCAGCAGACGGAACATGGCCAGTTTGCGGCCGGAATATTCGGTAAAGGCGCCGCCCACCACCTCGGTCTCGGCATGAGGGATGTCGAACGGCACCCTCTCCAGTTTGGCCTGCAAGGTGATCACCGCCACGGCGAAGGCGAAGATGTTGATCAGCAGATGCCAGGGATTGGCCTGATAGTAGGCGGCGATCTCAGCCATTCTCCAGCTGCCGGCCATCACCGCCGGGGACAGGATGGCCAGGAACATCGGTACTTCGTAGGCGAACAACAAGGTCAGCACCCGGACCCCGCCGATGGCGGCGTACATGCTGGCCGAGGCCCAGCCGGCCAGAAAATAGGCGAAGCTGGGAAGCGACAGCAGGTAGGCAATGACGATGATATCCCCCTGGAAAGAGGTGGCCGACTGGAAGGTAGGGCTGAAATGCCACACCGGCAGCAGCAGCCCGGCGGTCAGCACCGAGGTCAGGGCCAGTATGGGAACGGCATTGAACAGCTTTTTATCGGCCTCCTTGGGAACGATATCCTCCTTGGCCATCAGCTTGACGAAGTCGGCGATGGGCTGCAGGATGCCGTGGCTCCCGGTATGCATGGGGCCCATCCGGTTCTGAAACTTGGCGTATAATTTCCGGTCCACCCACTCCACGAAAGTGGAATATAAGAACAGGAACAGCAGGCCAGGATAGACCAGCAGATAGAGAAATATTTTCAATATATCCATCTTTACCTCTTATTATTATAGCTTGATTCCGCGTTTGCGGTAGAAATCTATCCCGTACTGGCGCAGGGTCTCCCAGTTCCAGACCTTCTGGTTGCCCTTGGGGTCGGTGATGATGGCCATCCGGTCGGTGCATGACAGGCAGGGATCGATGGCCGCCATCACGATGGGGATATCGGCCACATAGCCGCCCCGAAGCATGTACAGGGTGGCCGGCCAGTTGGCCAGGGTGGGGGCCCTGACCTTCACCCGATCCGGCTTGTCGGTGCCGTTGGAGCGGATATAGTGAATGCACTCGCCCCGCTGGGCCTCGGCCCGGCTGACCACCTCGCCCTCGGGAACCTTGCGGGGGGCCTTGACCCGAATATCTCCCGCCGGAAGGTTATTGAGGATGTATTCGCAGATATTGTAAGATTCCATCAGTTCCTTGGCCCGAACCACCACCCTGGCCAGCACATCCCCGCCCTCGTCGGTGACGATATTGAAGGGAATATGCTCACCGAAACCGGCATAGGGATCATCCTGGCGGACGTCGAAATCGACCCCGGAAGCCCGGGTGGTAGGTCCGGCGGCGTTAAGCTCCAGAGCCTTGGCCTTGGGCAATAGGCCTACCCCGGCGATCCTGGCCACCAACGTCGGCTCGGTGGCGCCGATGTTCAGATAATACGGGGTCCGGGCCTTGAGGGCGGCGATGCCGTCCAGGACCTTCTTGATCTGCATCTCGTCCAGGTCCCGGCGCACCCCGCCGAAGGTCTGCATGCCGTAGTTGACCCGGTTGCCCGAGATCATCTCCAGGATGTCCTCAACGATCTCGCGGTCCCGCCAGGTGTACATGAAGAAAGTGTCGAAGCCCACCTCGTGCCCGGCCACCCCCAGCCATAAAAGATGGGAATGGACCCGCTCCAGCTCGCCCATCAGACAGCGGATGAACAGCCCCCGTTTGGGCGGCTCGATGCCCATCAATTTCTCCACCCCCTGGGCGAAGACGGTCATGTGGACGTTGGAGCAGATGCCGCAGACCCTTTCCAGCAGGAAAAGGTCCTGGATATACGTCCGCTCTTCGCAGCCCTTCTCTATGCCCCGGTGGTTATAGCCCAAGCGGAGATCGGCATCGACCACCGTCTCGCCATCCACCAGGAAGCGGAATGAAGTGGGCTCTTTTAAAGCCGGATGCTGCGGGCCTACTGGTAATATAAATGTGCTCATTCTATGACTCCCTTCTCCCGGTTATAGTGCCAATCCTTACGCAAGGGGTAGATGCCCTGGGGCCAGTCATCGGGCAGGACCAGCGGGCGCATATCGGGATGGCCTTCAAAATTTATGCCCACCAGATCGTGGACCTCCCTTTCATAGAAAATCGCCCCGGGATAGACCGCTATGGTTGTGGGCAGCACCGGATTATTTCGATCGGTTTGGAGGCGAAGCATCAGGGCCATGCCGTTCTGGGCGAAGTGATACAGGGCCTCCAGCTTGTCCCCGGTGTCCCGGCCGGTGATGGTGGACAGATGGTAGAACCCGGCCTTCTCCTTTAGCACCCGGCAGGCCTCCACGGCATCGGCCCGGTCCACCCATAAGGTCATCCGGCGGGGGAAGGGATTGATCAGCTCTTTGATCTTGCCCTTCAGGTTTTCCTCCAGGATCTTTTTTATTTCCTCAAAGGTCATTTTTATCTCCTGTATTCTGTATTCTGTATTCTGTATTCTGTATTCTGGGAAACGTCAGCCGTTCTTCAAAGCGCCCAGCAGCTTGGCCACCCCGTCGATGATGGCATCGGGCTTGGCCGCGCAGCCGGGGATATAGGCATTGACCGGGATCACCTGGTCGACCCCCTCCAGCACGCTGTAACAACCCCGGAAAACGTTTCCGGAGCAGGCGCAGGCGCCCACCGCCACCACAAACTTGGGCTCGGCCATCTGCTCGTAGATCCTCTTCAAGCGGGCGGCCTGCTGCCTGGTCACCGCTCCGGTGCATACCAGCACGTCGGCGTGGCGGGGGGTGGATTTAAGCAGCGCCCCGAAGCGCTCCAGATCGAACCGGGGCATCAGGGCGGCCAGGGTTTCGATGTCGCATCCGTTGCAGGCTCCGCTGTTGAAATGGAGCAGCCAGGGAGATGACACCCGGGACCATTTGACCAGTTTTTCTAAAGCCATAATTGTATCCTTAATATTGTAATATTACTTATTCTCAACCGCCAAGGCGCTAAGACACAATCACAATTATTTGGCGTCTTGGAGTCTTGGTGGTTCGGTTCACTTCAGGATCAGGGCGATGATGGAGAACCAGATCATCAGCAGATAGAAGATGCCCAGGATGGCGAAGGCCAGCGACCCGCCGGGGATGGTGGCGATCACCAGGGCCGCCACGTGCATCATGGTGAAGAACAAGGCGGCATGGAAGAACTGGCGGTAGCCCACCTGAAGCTTTTTCCCCAGGAAATCCTCTCCGCAGGCATACTGGCAGAGCTTGGCGCCCTCGTCCTTCAGTTTGGGGGCCATCACGTCTCCCAGCTTGTAGATCAGGTAGGAGACCAAAGCGAAGAGGCCGAACCCGATGAACGGGGTGATCAGTATATTCCACTGGCTGAAAATTGACATGTTGATATCCTCGTTTATTTTTGCTTTAATATCTTCCCCACGAAAAACACGAAATTTTATTATTAGTTTATTTCGCGTGTTCAGCGGGTAAGGTTCCTACCCCTTCAGCCTGGTCAGGCTGCGGACGTCCAGATTCCCGGTGTTCTTATAGGCGTTGATCACCAGGGCCAGGGCCACCGCCACGATGGAGACCTCGATCACGATGAAGGTGATCACCAGGCTCTGGGAGAAGAAGGTCTCCCCCCGGGCATACCCGGCGGTGATGAAGGACAGCACCGCCGACTTGGCCATGATCTCCAGGCCGATCAGCAGTTTGATCATGTTGCGGCTGGTCAGCAGGCAGTACAGCCCGATGAAGAACAGCAGGCCGACGAATATCAGATTGATCATTACCATAGTTTGTGCCCTCCATCCTTGGCTTTTTCGGCCTCTATCTTATCCTGGGCGGTCAGCGGTTTCTCCCGGAACAGGGCCAGCACCCCGAACACTCCTCCGAAGATCACCGCGATCTGCCCGATCAGGTCCATGGAGCGGATGCCCCACAGGGTGGCCCCGAAGCTTTTCTCGGCATTGCCGTATCCGGCCGGAATATTGGAGAACAGCCCCTTCATCACCAGCAGGTCGATGAGGCCGAACAGCACCAGAAACAGCGGGAACAGGTACATCGGCCAGCGTGATTCCTTCACCGCTTCCTCCGTCTTGGTCAGGGCGATGGTGGAGACGAACAGCACCGTGATCAGCCCGGCCACCACCGACAGTTCGAACACCGCGGCATAGGGCGAATCCATCCGGTACAGCACCACCGCCAGCACGGCGCTCATGAAGGCCAGGCTCAGGGCCGCCCGCAGCAGGTCCTTGAAGAACACCGCCATGCAGGCCAGACCGGCCAGCATTATCAGCAGTATAAGATTTATGACATCCATTTTGACTCCAATGTGTATATTTGAAGTTTACAATCGTCTATCAGTAACCCGAACTATTGCCCGAACATTGAAAACCCGTTGGCCCCGATGGAATTGCTCAGGGCGATCATGCCCGGCTGGATCAGCTTGGCGGTGACCCAGGGGTAGAACAGGCCCACCAGCAGGCACAGGGCCGCCAGGCAGAAGGTGGCCAGGGCCATGTAGAAAGGCACTTCCTTGACCTTCTCCAAACCGGCCGCCAGCTTGCCGAAGAAGGCCTTCCGCTGCATCAGCAGGAAGTACCACAGGGTCAGGATGCTGGTGGCTATGGCGATGGCGGCCACCCCGACATGATTGGCCTCCACCAGGGCCACGATGATCAGCAGCTTGCTCCAGAAACCGTTGAAGGGCGGGATCCCGGCGATGGAGAAGGTCCCGATGGTGGTGGTCAGGCTGGTGATGGGCATTTTATGGCCCACCCCGCCCAGCTTGGAGAGGTCCCTGGTGCCGGTGGCGTATTCGGTGGCCCCGGCGTCGAGGAACAGCAGGCTCTTGAAGGTGGCGTGGTTGAACAGGTGGAACAGGGCCCCCATGATCCCCAGCGGGGTTCCCAGCCCCAGGCCCACCACGATGTAGCCGATCTGGCTGATGGACGAATAGGCCAGCATCCGCTTGAAATCGTTCTGGCCCAGGGCGATCAGTGCGCCGATGACCATCGAGGCCACCCCCAGCCAGATCATGGCCTGGGAGACCGAGGCCGGCAGGCCGAAGATGTCGTACACCACCCGGGTCAGGGCGTAGATGCCGGAGACCTTGATCAGCACCCCGGACAGCATGGCCGAGATGGGCGCCGGGGCCGAGGGATGGGCATCCGGCAGCCAGGCATGGAACGGCACCATGGCCGCCTTCAGGCCGAAGCCCATCAGGAACAGGGCCAGGCACAGGCCGATCAGCTTTAGGCTCATGCCGGTTCCCACCATCAGGCCCAGTTCCTTGAAGTTCATGGTGCCGGTCATCAGGTAGATGAAGGACATGGCCAGCAGGATGCCGGTGGTGGCGACTACCGACAGCATCAGGTACTTGAAGGCCGCCTCCACCTCGTCGTGCTTCTGGCCGAAGGCCACCAAAGCGTACGAGGCCACCGCCGCCACCTCCAGGAAGACGTACATGTTGAACAGATCGACGGTCAGCACCAGCCCGTTCATCCCGGCCACCATCAGCAGGAACAGGGCGTAGTACGATCCCTTGGCCCCGTAATGTTCCATGTAATTGATGGAATAGATGCAGGCGAACAGCGAGATCAGGCTGATGGTCAAAAGCAGCAGCAGCGAGAAGCCGTCCAGCATCAGGCCGGCCTTGAGGGGCAGGCCGATGGCCGCGGCATCCCACAGGATGCGGTGCCCGGCCGATATCAGGCGAATCTGGGACAGGCTCAGGGCCAGCAGGGCCGCCATGGTGAGCGTGCCCAGGATGTCGGGCAGTCCTTTCCACAGCCTGGAGACCAGCGGCATCAGGGCTGCCATGGCCAGGGGTATGACTATGAATAAAAGCAACATGTTTACAAGCTCCGCTATATTATATCAGTTGACGTATTTTTACTTGACCAGGACCGCCAGGTACAGCACCAGCAGGGCGAATCCGCCCACCACCCAGGCCAGATAATTGGCATACAGCCCGTTGTGGTATTCCTTGAGCACCCCGGTGGCCACCCCGCCGACGAATACGATCAGCCTCTCGTAGACGGCGTCGATCCCGCGGTCCACCACCTTGAACACCGTCCAGGCGGCGCCTTTGAGCAGGCCGTTCACGAACCACTCGTAGATGTCGAACACCCGGGCCTCGGCCCAGTCATACAATGTATGCATCACCGGCAGGTTGTGAATGGGCTCGGAAGCCAGGTAGGCCTGGCCCTGGCCCTTCTTGACGCCGTATTTATGAAGCAGGAAGGCTATCACCAGGCAGGCCATGGAGACCCACACGATCCAGTTGAGGTGGAATGTCCAGAACTCCATATGCCCGGCGTGGCCCTCCAGGATGGCCCTTCCCTCCAGCACCGGCTGGATCAGGTATTTTAACGGCAGCTTGCTGTAGACCCCGAACAGGATGCAGCCCAGGGCGATCACCAGCATGGGAACGGTCATGGCTAGTCCGGGATCCTTGGGAGCCTTGTTGGGCATCTCGGGACTCTGCTGTCCGAAATAGGTGGCATGGCCCAGCTTTAAGAACGAAGCAAAGGTGAAGATGGCCCCGATCCAGGCGGCGATGGGAAATATCATGATGCCGGTCTCCACCGCCCCGTGGAACACCAGCTCCTTGGAGACGAACCCGTTGAAGGGCGGCACGCCGGAGATGGCGAAGGCCGCCACCCAGAAGGCCACCCCGGTGATGGGCATCAATTTGAAAAGCCCGCCCAGTTTTTTCAGCTCGGTGGTGCCGGCCTGCTTCTCCACCGCCCCGCCGGTCAGGAACAGGGTGCACTTGTACATGGCGTGGTTGAGCATGTGGAACAGCCCGCCCACGATCCCGGCCGGCACCCCGGTGCCGATGCCCAGGATCATATAGCCCACCTGGCTGATGGCGTGGAACGACAGCAGTTTCTTGTAATCCTTCTGGACCAGGGCCATCATCACCGCCAGAACGATGGTGACGGCGCCGATGGTCATCAAAAAGATGGACATGGTGCTGTTCATGTGGATGGTGAACATCTCAAGGCTGATCCGGCCCAGCATGTAGATGCCCAGCAGTTTCTCCAGGGCCGCCGGCAGGTAGGCCATGAACGGCAACGGGGCGTCGATGGCGGCATCCGGGATCCAGGTGTGGAACGGCATGGCGCCGGCCTTGGCCATGGCCCCCAGGCCCATCAGCACGAAGGCGGCCGCCCCCAGGCCCATCGGCTCCAGGTGGATCTCGGACATGGTCAGGGTGCCGGACAGCTGCCAGGCGAAGATGATGCCCAGGATCATGGCGAAATCGGCGATGCCGGAGATCACCAAAGCCTTGGTGGCGGTCTTGAAGGCCTCCTTGTTGCCCACCGAGATCATGCCGTACAGGGTGGCCAGCAGCGACTCCCAGAAGAACAACATCACCACGAAGTTGTTGGCCAGGATGGCCCCGTTGGCCAGTCCGGCGGTCAGCAGAAAGTAGGCGAAATATTCCTTGGAGCGGTTCTTCCCCTCCATGAAGGAGGCGGTGTACAGGGCCAGCAGGATCTCGAAGCCGGCCGCCGCCAAAAGGATGAAGCGCGGGAAATGGTAGGCCCACAGATCGAAGTTTATCCCAAAGCTGGTCCAGGGCACGAATAATCTTAAACCTTCTCCCCCGGCCTTGAAGATGACCGCCGCGTAATACATGGTGATGGCGGTGGCGATCAGGGCCAGGATCTCCTTGCCCCATTTGACGGACTTGGGCAGGATGAAGGTCAGCACCCCGGCGATGATGGGGACCAGGATCGGTATCAGCAGAATGTTCGGATTCATCTCAATACCCCCAATATATCATGAATGGCAGGATTTCCCAGAACGTCGCGGACGGCGATGTTGACCAGGTCCATGGGGTACTTGACCAGGATCCCGGCGGCCAGCGAAAGGACGGCCAGCGAGGCCACCACCCACACCATGGTCGGAGTCCCCTCTTTATGGGCATGGATGCTGTGGTCCCGGGCCTCGCCCAGAAAGACCAGGGTGAACAGCCGCATCAGATAGACCAGGGTCAGCACCGCGGTGAAGATGGCCAGGGCGCCGATGGCGATGTGGTTGGACTTGATGATGCCCTGGATCACCATGAATTTGGAGAAGAAGCCTCCGAAGGGCGGCACCCCCACGATGGAGAAGACGCACATGATGAAGGCCACCGCGGTGATGGGCATGGCCTTGATCAGCCCGCCCATCTTGGTGATGTCCTTGGTGCCGGTGCCGTGCTCGATGACCCCGGCGGCCAAAAAGAGGCCGCCCTTGGCCAGCCCGTGCATCAGGATGAACAGCAGGGCCCCGGCCACCCCGATGGTGTTGAAGGCCGCCAGGCCCATGAAGATGTAGCCGATCTGGCTGACGGTGGACAGGGCCAGGATCCTCTTGATGTTGGTTTCTATCAGGGCCGCGCTGGCCGAGACCATGGCCGAGATCAGGCCCAGGATCATCAGGTAGGTCTGCCAGTCGCCGGGGATGACGAAGGTGTAGTTGAATATCCGGGCGAAGGCGTAGACCCCGATCTTGACCAGCACCGCGGCGTGGAGCAGGGCGGTCACCGGGGTGGGCGCCACGCCGGCGTCAGGCAGCCAGGTGTGGAACGGCAGAGTGGCGCTCTTGGCGAAGATGCCCATGGTGATCAGGGCCACCGCCAGGCCGCCGATGGGGAAGCCCCGCATATCCAGCATGTTGAAGGTACCGGTCTTGGCGTAGACCAGGGCGAAACCCAGCAGCATGAACACCGCCCCCCCGGCCGTGACCAAAAAGGCCTTGTCGGCCTTGATCACCACTTCCCTGTCGCGGAAGAAGCCGATCAGGCGCCAGGAGCAGATGCCGGTGATCTCCCAGAAGACGTACATCAGGATCATGTTGGCCGAGAACACCAGGCCCATCATGGCCCCCAAAAACAAAACCACCATCAGAAAGTATTCCTGCTGATAGTGGTAATCCTTGATATAACCCAGCGAGTAGATGATGATCAGGGTGCTGATCAGGGACGAGGCGATGGCCATGAAGACCGACAGCCCGTCCACCACGAAGGTGGCATCCACTCCCAGACCGATGGCCCGCTGGAAGACGTGGGTCTCCCCCGAGAAGGCCGCCGGCAATAGTGTGACGGCAAAAAAAGTAGTGGCCAGCCCCAGAATCACCGCCCAGGCATTGCGCCCTGGCTTGGAGGCCAGCCCTATCAAAGGCAAGGTAAAGGCCCCGATGATAGGGACCAGTATCGTTGCCAGCAAAGAGAATTCCCACCCCATAAAAACTCCTAATGCTGTATTAAATTGCTAAACTTTGGCAAAGGCCATCTTATTTTTTGCGATGCCATAAATGACATCGCTGGTATTGCCAACAAGGCCGCAAAGCGGCCTTTGTGAAGATGCCCAGCGGTAGCCTTTAGGCTATCGCGCCCCAAGCAAGGCGCCTATAATGGGAATTTGCCAAAGAGTATTAAATTAAATGGAAACAAGATATTTTACAATAAATGGCCCGGCATGTCAAGGGTAAATTATCCGGGCTGTTTAAGGGGTGGATAACAATTAGTGGTATTAATGCGGACCGGGTGGCACTATCTGTAGTGGCGGACTTTGCTTTATAACCCAGCCTTTCGGCTAACTCACCCCGGTCATTCACTTTAGCTCCGAATATAGAGCAATGACCTTCCCCTCTCTTATAAAGAGAGGGGAATAAAAGGGGTGAGTCAACAAGAAACCCCGCCGTAAGGCGGGGCTTTACAAAAATCACTTTAATAATTGAAATTATCTGTTTATTTCTTTTTTAAGCGTTTTTATCGACTCAGAAACAACTTCTCCCAATATCCCATCAGCCCATTTTTGTGTTGCACTTAAAACCGGCAATGCTTTATTATCCCCAAGTCTGCCTAAAAACGCAGCAGCATCTACACATGCTAATTGTTCTTCCGCATTCCTGTTGTAATAAAGTTCTTTATTTGAAACAATATCAATTAGATATTTAAAATTCTCAGAATAATTAATATCATTGTAACAATATATATACGACATTATCACTTTTTCCCGATCTGTAGAGCCAATATAATCTTTAATTACATCACTTGCCCCTTTTTCGGTAATATCTGATAATCCTAAAAGTATTGATATTTTCTTTTCATATGTACAAGAAGATAATATTTTTGATAGCAAGGGAATAGCCATTTCTTTATTTATTAAAAACAAAGCGCACGAAGCTTCGCTTATTGCATTAATACTTTTATTGTTTTCTACTTCTATCGCTGCAATTTTAAAAGAATTTTTCGTTTTAATATTCTGCAGTTTAAGTAATGTCTCTTTCCTTTCACGTAATTTGCCACTTAACATTATTACCTTGTAAGTTGCTAAAGAACTATCTTGACAGGCCATTAAATCAGGTGCCATATTGATAAAGATAGCCGCAAAAAGTAATAGTATTACCATTGGTTTCATTTATTATATCCTCAGTGGTATTTTATTAATAATATCGTTTTATTTATAATAAACTTACCGGGAAATAACTGCATCGGAAGCATACCAAAATCCCTATCCCCCTGTCAACAAGAAACCCCGCCTTTCGGCCCGCCTGCCATAGCAAGCTATGTGCGGCGGACAGGCGGGGTTCCTACTATAATCTCTCAATTGTATATTTAAGAGTTTAATTATCCAATCAGCCATTTGTATTTCAATTTACTCAAGAAACAAGTCTGACGAACTCATCAACGCTTAACCCCGTTTGGCGGATTATGGCTCTCAATGTTCCCCGATCCAATACTTTGTGGTCGGGTACAACTACCTGGCAGAACGGATCGTCCCGCCGCACCACCATATGGCTTCCGTTTTGCCGCTTGAAGTAAAATCCGGCCTTCTGCAGTGCTTTCAGGCACTGTTGGCCGGATACAACCGGCAGCCCGCTCATACCGCCAGAAGCATGGCGTTGAATTTCTCTTTGGGTGCGGGAATATTGTCTTCCTGCAAAGCTGCCAGATAGACTTCTATGGCTTCGCGGGCATTGGCTATGGCTTCTTCCTTGGTTTTACCCTGGGTAATACAACCGGGCAAACTGGGGCATTCGGCCACCCAAAAGCCGTCATCCCCGGCGTAAATAAAAACCTGGCGCATATTATACGGCCTCCTTAAAATCCATGGAAATAATAACACGTTAAATATGAATTGTCAAGAAAGAAACCCCGCCTTTCGGCGGGGTTAGAATTTATTATATTCAGTATTTAGCTATCGCCAATCCAATGAACCGTCGTCGCTCCATTTTTTATATTTTCCTTGTTTCTTACCATCTCTTATATCCGATACCTGCACCGTTGTGGTTATACTTCTTTCCATTGTGCCATCAACCGTCGTCACCCATATTTCATGACCTTGCGCAGGACTAATTGCGGAACGGCAGTACGCAATAAGCTTGCCGTCTGGCGACCACACTGGCGAATTGCAATGAAATCTGCCAGACGTTACCTGCCGCACATTGCCACCGTCCGCGTCCATTATAAAAACATGATCGCCACCGCTCCGCCCGGAAATAAAAGCGATTTGTTTCCCATCAGGTGAAAAGGCAGGATCGGCATCACGTGCCGGATGGCTTGTCAGCTTTTGCAGGTTTGTGCCGTCGTTGTCAATCGTAAAAATATCATGGTTTGCTTGTATACCACGGCCACTAAACCCAAAAAAGACTACTTTCTTGCCATCAGATGCCCATCGGGGTTTGCCGAAATACTCACCTAGAGCTATTGTTTCATACCTTGTTTCAGCGTAGATATCCTTGATCAATAACAATGGCCTTGGTCCCCTCATACTGAGGAGTCGTGCTACTATAGTGGAACCATCTGGCGACAACGACATATCACCCAGGGAATATATTGTGTCGCAATAGTAATTAACCAAGCATTTACGGTCATCACCATCAATGTTCATCATCCAATATGATTGCTTATATTGCGATGGCTTGATATATGTTTCTTGAAGGTAGATTATTTTTTTACCATCCGGCGTCCAGCAGGGGTACATATCTCTGATTACCTTAGCTTCACCGCTATCCATTGTTAAATGCGATGCACTTAACGCTTTTAGCCCAATTCCATTTGCGTCAACCATATAGATTCGTTCTTTTGTTGCGTAGCCTTCCTCACGATCAGAAGAAAATACAATTTTCCCTTTTAGTTCATCAAGTGGTATTAATGGCTTTTTAGGAGTGGGATCCACCATGAACGAGCCACAGCCCGTAGAAATCATTATCAGCAATATTACAACAAATCCGAATTTAATTCTTTTCATGTTTTTACCTTTATCCATAAATATTTATTTGTAAGAAGCATATCAAAATCTTCATCCACCTGTCAACAAGAAACCCCGCCTTTCGGCGGGGTTTCTTCTATCATCTCTTCCTTGTCCCTCTCCTAATGCTTTAGGAGAGGGTAGGGTGAGGTCGTTTAGTACATGTCCCCGTATCCGCCGCCGCCCTGGGGCATCGGCATGGGTTTTTCCTCCTTGGGCTTGTCGGCGATGACGCACTCGGTGGTCAGCAGCAGGCCGGCTATCGAGGCCGCGTTCTGCAGGGCGATCCGGGCCACCTTGGTGGGATCGATCACTCCGGCTTCCACCAGGTCCTCCACCTTGTCCTTGTCGGCATTGTAGCCCACGCTGGGGGTGGCGTTCTTCTTGATCTCGTCCACTATCACGGCGCCTTCCACCCCGGCGTTGTTGGCGATCTGCCTCATCGGCTCTTCCAATGACCGGCGGATGATGTCCACTCCGATCTTGACGTCGCCCTTGGCCTTGATGGAATCCAGGGCCGGTATGGCGCGGATGAAGGCCACCCCGCCGCCGGGGATGATGCCCTCCTCCACCGCGGCTCTGGTGGCATGCAGGGCATCCTCCACCCGGGCCTTCTTTTCCTTCATGGCGGTCTCGGTGGGCGCGCCCACGTTGATCACCGCCACGCCGCCGGCCAGCTTGGCCAGCCGTTCCTGCAGTTTCTCCTTGTCGTAGTCGCTCTTGGTCTCCTCCACCTGGGCCCTTATCTGGCCGATGCGGGCCTGGATGTCCTTGGTCTTCCCGGCGCCTTCCACGATGGTGGTGTTGTCCTTGTCGACGGTGATGCGCTTGGCCCGGCCCAGGTCGCCGATGACGGTGTTCTCCAGCTTGAAGCCCAGCTCCTCGGAGATCACCTTGCCGCCGGTCAGGATCTCGATGTCCTTGAGCATCTCCTTGCGCCTATCGCCGAATCCCGGCGCCTTGACGGCGCAGACCTGCAGGGTGCCCCGCAGCTTGTTGACCACCAGGGTGGCCATGGCCTCGCCCTCCAGGTCCTCGGCGATGATCATCATCGGCTTGCCTACCTGGGCCACTTTCTCCAGGATGGGCAGCAGTTCCTTCATGGCCGAGATCTTCTTGTCGTAGATCAGGATGTAGGCGTCCTCCAGGACGGCTTCCATGCGCTCGGCGTTGGTCACGAAATAGGGGGAGATGTAGCCCCGGTCGAACTGCATGCCCTCCACGGTCTCCAGGGTGGTGTCCATGCCCTTGGCCTCTTCCACCGTGATGACCCCGTCCTTGCCCACCTTCTCCATGGCGTCGGCGATCAGGTCGCCGATGGTGCGGTCGTTGTTGGCGGAGATGGTGGCCACGTTGGAGATCTCGGCCTTGCCCTTGGTGGGCTTGGAGATCTTCTTGATCTCGGCGATCACGGTCTCCACCGCCAGGTCGATGCCCCGCTTGAGGTCCATGGGATTGGCCCCGGCGGTGACGTTCTTGATGCCCTCGCGGCAGATGGCCTGGGCCAGCACGGTGGCGGTGGTGGTGCCGTCGCCGGCGATGTCGGAGGTCTTGGAGGCCACTTCCTTGACCATCTGGGCGCCCATGTTCTCAAAGGGATCCTCCAGCTCGATCTCCTTGGCCACGGTCACGCCGTCCTTGGTCACCAGCGGCGAGCCGAATTTCTTATCCAGGACCACGTTGCGGCCCTTGGGTCCCAGGGTCACCTTGACGGCGTTGGCCAGCTTGTCCACGCCCCTTTTCAGGGCTTCCCGGGCCTTGACATCGTATTCTATCATCTTGCCGTTTGCCATATGATTTTCTCCTTATTCCTCTATATGATTTTTATTTTTTGGCTTTAAGATGCTCTGTCATACCCGCGCAGGCGGGTATCCAGTCTGGATTCCCGTTTTCACGGGAATGACAAAAAGCGTTCTATTTATTTCTCGTGGATGATGGCCATGACGTCGTCGGATGACATGATCAGGTATTCCACATCGTCGATCTTGACCTCGGTGCCGGAGTACTTGCCGTAAAGGACCTTGTCGCCCTTCTTGATGTCCATCTCCATCCTGGTTCCGGAATCGGATATCTTGCCCGGGCCCGCCGCCACCACTTCGCCCTCCATGGGCTTTTCCTTGGCGGTGTCGGGAATGATGATCCCGCCCTTTTTGGTCTCCTTGGCCTCTGCCGGCTTAACCAACACCCTGTCGCCTAATGGCTTGATTTTGGTAACCGTTGACATACCGTCCCTCCTGAATTGTTATGGTTTCTATTATTTTTTTGAATTTGTGAAATTGAACAGCTTATAATTATAATCAAAAATAGACCAAATTTCAAGCCCTATTATCTTTGCCACAGACATCTTTGTGCGATTTTGCAGACTTTATTATTGGCGATGACGGTTCCGTCAGCCGTCAGCGATGGATCTAACATTTTGTTTTGCAAGGGAATACAGATCGATCCTCTCAATATCCACCCGCCCCTTTTCAATGTCCTGGCCGGTAAGGGCATTGACTATCTGCCCGATCTTGGCCCCGCTGACGTTCATTTTTAGCCGGACGATAAAGCCTCCTTCCGCCATAATGACATCCATCACCTGTTTTCTGATATCGGCCTCGATCAGCAGGCTTTTTTTCATTATTTTGACCGGCCAGGCAGGCAGGCCTTCAAGTTTCGACCTTATGGCCGCGGCATCGCCCTGCCATTTGACCATATAATCGGCCGCTTCGGCCAGCTCGGAGATGGACCGGGCGTTGCTCATGATGGGCTTGACGGCCGATATCTCCATTCCCCGGGGCAGATGCGCCTGCAGGGAGCCGATGGCCTCGGAGGCCGCCGGGCGGTCCAGCTGGATGTCCATATACTCCCCCCGGCTGGTGATGCCCAGCGGCAGCGGCGGCCCGAAGGAGACCTTGGGATGGGGGGAAAAACCCTGGGAATAGGCGATGGGCAACCTTGCCCGGCTGATGGCCCTCAGCCAGACCCGGCTTATGTCCAGGTGCGAGATGAATCTTATCTCCGGCCCCTTGCTGTATTTCAAGCGGAAGCGGGTCTTGGCCAGGGGGGCGGCCTGGGGCAGCATCTTCCGCGCCCGCCCGAACCCGTCATCCTCAATATTCCTTTCAACTTTTTGAACCTTTTCAGCCTCTTCAACCTTTCCAACCTCTTGAACCTTTTGATCCTTCACTTGTCCGGCAACCCGGCAACCCACCCCGCACCCGGTGCACTCCCCTGTCCGGCAATCCGGAGTGACTGAACTTTGATAGGCCAGCTCCCTCTCGGCCAGCAGGAATTTTTGATCGACCCCGTAATCGATATGGGCCCAGGCCGGCGGCTGTTTTGGGTCCCTGGCTCCGGTATAAGCAGGGATATCGGTGCCCGATTCGGCCAGGGCCTCCTGCCACTTGGGCCAGGAGAAATGCTCGCTCCACTGGTCGAACTTGCAGCCCTTGCGCCAGGCGGCTTCTATGACCTCCGATAGTTTCCGGTCGCCCCGCGACAATATGCCCTCCAGGGCCGACGATTCGGGATCGTGCCACTTGAATTGCACCCGGGCGCTTTTGAGCCCTTTGTTCAGATGGCCGATCTTGTCTTTGATGGTCTGCAGGTCGTTCTGGGCCTCCCACTGGAAGGGGGTCTGCGGCTTGGGCACGAACGGCGAGACCGCCACCTTGATGCTGATGCCCAACCCGGCCGCCTTCCGGCACAGGGCGATCATGGCGTCCAGGTCTTCATAGGTCTCGGTGGGCAGGCCGATCATGAAATACAGCTTGACCAGCTTCCAGCCGTTTTCTCTGGCCATCTTGATGACATTCAAGAGATCATCGTCCGACAGCCCCTTGTTGATGACATCCCGCAGACGCTGGCTGCCGGCCTCCGGAGCGAAGGTCAGCCCGGATTTCTTGATCTTTTTCAGGGCCAAGGCCATCTCCCGGCTGAAGGAATCCAGCCGCAATGACGGCACCGAGATGGAGACCCGCCGGCTGGCAAAACAGCCGTTGAGCTTGTTGAGCAACCCCGGAAAATCGGGATAATCGTTGGTGGACAGCGACAGCAGGGAGATGTCGTCCCAGCCGCTGGCGGCAATGCCCTCCTTGGCCAGCTTGACAATGTCCTCCTGGGAGCGGGAGCGCACCGGGCGGTAGATCATCCCGGCCTGGCAGAAGCGGCAGCCCCGGGTGCAGCCCCGGGTGATCTCCACCGTCAGGCGGTCGTGGGTCACCTCCACCAGCGGGACTATGGGGGGATGCGGGGCATCCTCCAGCTTCAGGCTTGGGATGGTGCGTTTTTTTATCGTGTCATTTGATGCGTGAACGGCCGGAACATATACCCCCGATATCCTGGCCAGTCTCACGATTATCGATTTTCGATTCTCGTTTTTTTGCTTGGCTTCTCTGACCTGCTCCAATATCTCAACTATGACCTCCTCCCCGTCGCCGATGACCAGACAGTCGAAGAACGGGGCCATGGGCTCGGGATTGGCACAGCAGGAGCCGCCGCCGATGACGATGGGGTGGCCCTCCTGCCGGTCAGCCGATTTGATCGATATCTGCGCCAGGTCGAGCATATTGAGGACATTGGTATAGCCCAGCTCGGTCTGCAGGGTGATGCCCAAAATGTCGAAATCCTTTAACGGGCGCTGGCTCTCCCAGGCCCACAGGGGAATGTTCTGCTCCCGGAGTTTGGCCTCCAGGTCGATATCGGCCGAATAGGAACGCTCGGCCAAGGCATAAGGCAGTTTGTTGACGACGGCGTACAGGATGGCCAGCCCCAGCCCGGACATGCCGATCTCGTACAGGTCGGGAAAGGCCAGCGCCAGGCGCACCTCGGCCCCATCCCAGTCCTTGTGAACGGCGTTGAGCTCGTTGTCGGTATACCGTCCCGGCTTGTTTATCTGGGGCAGGATGCCCTCTATGTGACTTGAATTCTGCATGTTAAGTCGTTATTGTATCACATATAATATGATTATGCAAATGCATTAAAAAACCCGGGCGTTAATGCCCGGGAATTATAAAAAGCTGATCGATCTATGTTTCCAGCTCCTCCATCTTTCTCTTATGATCGATATCCGGGGTCTTTTCGTAAAGCCGGGCATATAATTCCAGGGCCGCCTTCCGGCATTGGCCGTCCTGGGTCAATTTGAACAGCTCATAATTAATGACCGCCTGCTGATCCGGCTGTCCGGACCCGGCCAAAAGCTCCCGGATAAGCCGGACGCCCTCCGCCCGGTCCTTGACTGCGGCCAGCTTGGCCTGGAGCAGGCGGCATTTGAAAATGGTATCCTGCCTGTTTATCGCCCGGGATATCTCCAGCGATTCCCGGCACAGCTCCCCGGCCTCCTGGTATTCTCCCAGCTCGAAATGCGCCTCGCCGGCCTCCTGCAGATACATGGTCAGATAATATTTCAGTCCGACCTCCCGGGCCAGGCCGATGGCCCGGCCATAAGCCTCAATGGCCCGGGGGTAGTCCCGGTTGATGGAGTGAATGCCGGCCAGGTGGCTGTAGCTGAGGCTCAGGCCCTTTTTGTCGCCCAGCTCCCCGGCTATTTTAAGCCGGGCCCGGATGCCCTTCATCCCTTCCTGATGCTGCCCCAGCATCACCTGGACCGCCGCCATGTTGCCCAGGGCGATGCTCAGCGAATGCTTGTCGCCGAAATGTTCCGCCCATCTGGTCAGGTGCTCCCAGCATTCCAGGGCCCGGCGGTGGTCCCCCAGGGACAGGTACACCCACCCCATATTGCCCCTGTCTATGCTGGCGCTCAGCCGGTCGCCGGCCTGCTCGTCGGCTTGGCAGGCTCTTTGGTAATACTCCAGGGATTTGCGGCTGTCGCCCATATCGCCGTGGATATTTCCCAGGTTGTTCATGGCGATGGACATCCCGGCCCGGTCCCGGCAACCCGTCGCCAGCTCCAGGGATCTTTCAAAGCACTCCAGGGCCAATCCGTAATTTCCCTGCTGGCTGTGGCTGTTGCCCATCTTGTTGAGAACCTCGGACAGGCTCCGGGAATCCCCGGTCGACTGGTAATGATCGCGGGCCGCGCCCAGCAGCTCCCTGGCCCGGCCCGATTCGCCCCGGTTGTGCAGCACCTTGCCCAATTTGCTCTGGCTCCGGGCCAGACGATCGGAATCCCCGGCGGAACGGGCCTGCTCCAGGCTCCGGCCGTAGATCGACTCCGCCTCGGCCCAGCGGCCGGTCAGCTCCAGCACCTCCGCCTTCCTCAGGTGGACCTCGAAGGCGTAGTATCCGGCCCGGTTCCCGCCGGACCCCAGCCATAACAGTTTGGTCAGATATTTGCCCATCGCTAAAATATAAATTCAGATCAGAATAAAAAAGCCGTTGGGGATACCCAACGGCTTTTTATTTTATCCCGGATCATCCCAGGTTCTTCAATACCTTCTTGGCCACTTCCTTCAGGGTCTCGAACACCCCATATCCCTGATGGGCCACCGTCTCGAAATCCGGCACCCCCCATTTGTTGAGCTGGGCCCGCAGCTCGTCCACCGAGGCGATGTTGGGCAGGTCCCGCTTGTTGTACTGGATGACGAAGGGGATGTTCTCGATGTTGAATCCGTTCTCGGCCAGGTTGTCCTGCAGGTTGGCTATGGATTCCAGGTTGGCGTCCAGCCGCTCCACCTGGGAGTCGGCCACGAACACCACCCCGTCCACCCCTTTCAGGATCAGCTTGCGGCTGGCATTGTAGAACACCTGCCCCGGAACGGTGTAAAGATGGAACCGGGTCTTGAAGCCCTTGATGCTGCCCAGGTCCAGCGGCATGAAGTCGAAGAACAACGTGCGGTCCAGCTCGGTGGCCAGGGAGATCAGCTTGCCCTTGGCCTCCGGAGACACCTTGGAGTAGATATATTTGATGTTGGTGGTCTTGCCGCACAGCCCGCATCCGTAGTACACGACCTTGCAGTTGATCTCGCGGGATGAGTAGTTGATTAAAGACACGAATTTTCCTCCCGCTCACTTGAAAAGGTTATCAAGCTCGGACTCGGCCTCCGAGGCGAAGTCGCTGCCCAGGGGGGACGGCCCGCCGGATCCCGGTCCGCCATCCAGTTTGGAGAATATGGCCTGGAAAAGCTTGATCAGCTCGGCCACCGTCTGCTTGACCCGTACCCGGACCAGGCCCAAAGTGGTCCGCTGGTCGAACACCACCGCCAGCATCACCCGGGCCTCGATGGAGGCCACGTAGATGTTCTGCTTCTCGCCCTGGTGGAACAGGGTGGCGAATTCCTTCTCCCCCACCAGCATGGCCAGCTGGCTGGTGGCGGCGAAGTCCGCCGCCGACAGCGAGGCGAAGGAGGTGGTGTCCAGCTGGCTGATGTCCCCGGCGGTGGTGATCAGCTGGCCGGCCTTGTCGATCAGCAGCACCGACAGGGCATTGGTGTTCTTGAGAAGCTCGTTCAGCTTCTCGCTGATCGTCCAAAAATCGTCTTCGAAGACATTTACATTTTCCGACACTTTTTAATACCTCATTATAAAAGGTAAATTTTTACAGGGAACATTTCTTGTTCAGGTGATCCCACCGGGCGTCGATGTCCTGCTGGATCTGGGCGATGAGGGCCTGGTGTTCGGGCCTCTTTAAATGGCGGAAGCGCTCCTGCTGGAACATCCATTCATCAATGGGCTTGCGTTCCTTGGGGGTATAGTTCAGCTTGTATTTGCCGTCCTCCACCTCGTACAGCGGCCAGAAATTGGTCTCCACCGCCAGGCGGCCCATTTCGGCGGTCAGCTCCGGCGGATAGCCCCAGCCCAGCCGGCAGGGCTGCAGCACGGCGATGAAAGCCGGGCCGCCCTTGGCCAGGGCCTTCTCCACCTTTTTGGTGAAGTCCGACCAGTTGCCCACCACGCTCTGGGCCACATAGGGTATGCCGTGGGCCGCCATGATCTCGGTCAGGTTCTTGCGGAACTGGACCTTGCCGGGGATCTTCTTGCCGTTGGGGCTGGTGGTGGTGGAGCTGCCCTTGGGGGTGGCCGAGGAGCGCTGGATCCCGGTGTTCATGTAGGCCTGGTTGTCGTAGCAGATGTAGAGCATGTTGTGGCCCCGCTCCATGGCTCCGGACAGGGCCTGCAGCCCGATGTCATAGGTGCCGCCGTCGCCGCCGAAGGCTATGAAACGGATGTCTTCCGTAACGGTGCCCTGGCGCTTCAGCGACTGGTAGGCCGCCTCCACCCCGGAGATGGTGGCCGCCGAGTTCTCGAAGGCGCTGTGGATGAAGGGAACGTCCCAGGCGGTGTAGGGATAGATGGTGGAGACCACCTCCAGACAGCCGGTGGCGCAGGTGGCCACCACCGGCTTGTCGCCGGCCGCCAGCAGTGCCTGGCGGGCCACGATGGTGGCCCCGCACCCGGCGCAGGCCCGGTGCCCGCCGGTGAACTTGTCGCCCCGGGCGGCCAATTCTTTAAGATTTGCCATTTTTATATTCCTTGAATAAATAGTTCTGTATTACTGATAAGCAAAACCAGGATTTTTGATCTTTGATTTTTGCTTTTTAATTTTTGTCTATTCCCTGACCCCCAGATAGCTGACCGAATCGGCCTTGAATTTTCCGTCCTTGAGATCCATGAACAGTTTCTCTATCTGCTCCATGTCTATCTCGCGGCCGCCCAGTCCGTAGACCACGCCCGCGATCTGGGGCTTGTGGGCCGAGCCGTAGAGGGCCGAGCGGACCTCGGTGAACACCGGGCCGCCGAAGCCACCCACCGAATCGGAGCGGTCCAGCACCGCCACCGTCTTGATGTTCTCCAGCGCTTTTACGATCTCTTCGGCGGGGAAGGGCCGGAAGACCCGGATCTTCATCAGTCCGGCCTTGACGCCTTTTCCCCGCAGCTGGTCGATGACCACCTTGGCGGTGCCGCAGGTGGATCCCAGGGCCACGATGGCCACCTCGGCGTCGTCCAATTGATATTTCTCGATCAGGCCGTAATTGGTGTCGAACTTCTGGCCGAACTCGGCCCCCACCTCCTTGATGACCTTGAGGGCATTGTTCTGGGCGTCCACCATGGCCCGGCGGTGCTCGAAGTAATAATCGGTCAGGTTGATGGCCCCGATGGTGAAGGGCTTCTTGACGTCCAGCAGGTGCATCAGGGGATCGTACTTCCCGATGAAGCCCTGGACCTCGGCGTCGGGCAGGGTGTCGATCCGCTCCATGCCGTGGGAGATGATGAAGCCGTCGGTGGTGACCATCACCGGCAGACGGACGTCCTGGTGCTCTGCTATCCGCATCGCCTGGATCATGTTGTCGTAGGCCTCCTGGGCGTTCTCGGAGAAGATGTGGATCCAGCCGGCATCCCGGCAGCCCATGGAGTCGGAGTGGTCGCAATGGATGTTGATGGGGGCCGAAAGGGCCCGGTTGACATTGGCCATCACGATGGGCAGGCGCAGGCCGGCCGCGATGTAGACCATCTCGTACATCAAGGCCAGGCCCTGGGAGCTGGTGCCGGTCATGGTCCGGGCCCCGGCCGCGGCCGATCCGATGCAGGCCGACATGGCCGAATGCTCGGACTCCACCGCCACAAACTCGGTCTTGACCTCGCCGTCGGCCACGTACTGGGAGAATATCTGGACGATCTCGGTGGCCGGGGTGATGGGGTAGGCCGCCACCACGTCGGGGTTGACCTGCTTCATGGCCAGAGCCATGGCCTCGTTTCCGGTCTTGGCCAGAATGATCTTCTGCATGCTACTTGACCTCCTCTTCCATGGTGATGGCCTTGACCTTCTTCTTGCCCGGGCACTCGTGGGCGCAGATTCCGCAGCCCTTGCAGTGCTCCAGGTTGAACCCGGCGACCTGGCCGTCCTTCAGGATCACGGCCGAATCCGGACAGTAGGCCCAGCAGAACAGGCACTGGATGCAGTTCTCGGGATGGTAGATCGGCCGGGAGCTTCTCCAGTCCCCGGTCTTGAAATCGACGGCGGTGCCGCCTTTTTCTATATTGCCGCCCAGGGCCAGTTCCTGGTATTTCTTCAGTTCGCTCATGCCGATTTCACCTCCTGTGCCGCCCGTTTCATGGATTGGATGTTGCCCTCGATCACCTCCGGCCGGTGGGCGAATTTCTTGGCCAGCTTCTTCTGGGTGTCCTCCAGCATGCTGTCAAAATCCAGCATTCCGGTGACCTTGACCAGGGCCGCCAGCATCGGGGTGTTGGGTATCTTCCGGCCGATGGTCTCCTCGGAGATCTTGGAGGCGTCCACCGTGAATATCTTGCCGTCGAATTTGACGCTTTTTTTGATCTCCGCCGCGTCCAGTCCGGTGTTGATGATCAGGGTCCCCTCTTTGCCCAGGCCGGCGGTGACGTTGATCGAGGCCATCAGGGTGGGGTCCAGCACCACCACCACGCTGGGAGATTTGACCGGGCAATGCATCAATATGGGTTTGTCGTCTATTCGGTTGAAGGATTGCACCGGAGCCCCCATCCTCTCCGGTCCGTACTCTGGGAAGGCCTGCACATACTTGCCTACCGCCAGGGCGGCATCGGCAAATAGCAATGCGGCGGTCTTGGCGCCCTGTCCTCCCCGACCGTGCCATCTGATCTCTACCATTGTCGTATATCTAACTCCTGTAATAAGTTTCCAATACCGGGGGCATTTTTTCAAGAATTATTAGTATATTCCAAAACCGGTCAAATGTCAATAAATTTCAGCAGGGGCAATCGGGATTCTGTAGTAGTGGCGTGTCTTAGGCCCGCCTTTATAACATTTAAAAATGTTACAGATCCAATCTGATATGCAGGTCCTTCAACTGCCTCTGGTCCACCTCCGAGGGGCTGCCCTCCATCAGGCCGCTGCCCGAGGTGGTCTTGGGAAAGGCGATCACGTCGCGGATGCTGTCCCCGCCGGTGATCATGGCCAAGATCCGGTCCACCCCGGGAGCGATGCCGCCGTGGGGCGGGGCCCCGTACTCGAAGGCCTCCAGCAGAAAGCCGAATTTTTTGGCGGCCTCTGCGGGGGAGAGCCCCAACACCTTCATCACCTTTTCCTGGATGTCGCGGCGGTGGATACGGATGGAGCCCGAGGCCAACTCGGAGCCGTTGGCCACCAGATCGTACAACTGCCCCAGCACTTTCCCCGGATCGCTGTCCAGGTATTCCAGGTGCTCTTCCTTGGGCATGCTGAACATGTGGTGCTCGGCCTCCCAGCGTTTCTCCTCCTGGTTGTAATGGAACAGCGGGAAATCGGTGATCCAGGCGAAGGCGAACTTGCCCTGGGGGATCAGGTCCATCCGCTTGGCGCACTCGATGCGCAGCGCTCCCAATGCGGCCGCCACCACGGATGGCTGGTCGGCCACGAACAGCATGATATCGCCGTCCTTGGCGGACATGGTCTGCATCAATTCCTGGTCCAGCTCCCCGGCAAAGAACTTGGCGATGGAGCCCTCCAAAGATTCCCCGGAAACTTTGGCCCAGGCCAGCCCCTTGGCCCCGTATATTTTGGCCAACTCGGTCAGCCCATCGATGTCCTTGCGGGACCACTTGCCCCCGCCCGGCACGCAGATGCCCTTCACCTGACCATGGTTCTCCAAGGCCTGCTTGAAGACGGTGAATTCCGACTTGGCGGCCACCGCTGCGATTTCGCACAGCTCCAGACCGAAACGCATGTCCGGCTTGTCCGAGCCGAAGCGGTTCATGGCCTCGGCGTAGGGCAGGCGCGGGAACGGGGTCTGCAAATCTATCTCGGCCACTTCCTTGAATACCTGCTGGAACATCCCCTCGGCCAGGGAGAAGATCTGGTCTTGGGTGGCGAAGCTCATCTCGATGTCTATCTGGGTGTGCTCCGGCTGGCGGTCGGCCCGCAGGTCCTCGTCGCGCAGACAGCGGGCGATCTGGAAATACTTGTCGAATCCGGCCACCATCAGTATCTGCTTGTATATCTGGGGGGACTGGGGCAGGGCATAGAATTTTCCCGGCTGGACCCGGCAGGGTACCAGATAATCCCGGGCCCCTTCAGGCGTGCTGCGGGTCAGCAGCGGGGTCTCGATCTCCAGAAAGTTCTGGGCGCTAAGATAATTGCGCACCGCCAGGATGAAATTGTGGCGCAGGATGATGTTCTGGGCCAGGGCCGGGCGACGCAGGTCCAGATAGCGGAATTTCAGGCGCAGGTCCTCCGAGGCGGTGGTCTGGTCCTCGATCACGAAGGGCGGGACAGCCGAGCTGTTGAGCAGTTTGACCTCGTCGGCCAGCACCTCTATCACCCCGGTGACCATGCCGGGGTTGGTCTGGCCCTGGGGCCGGTTCCGCACCGCGCCCTTGACCGCGATCACGTATTCGGATCTCAGGTCCTTGGCGGCCTCGGTCAGTTCGGCGTTCTGGGCCGGGTCGAACACCACCTGGGTGATGCCGTAGCGGTCCCGCAGGTTGATGAAGATCAGCCCGCCGTGATTGCGGCTGCGGTGCACCCATCCGCAGAGGACGGTCGGTTGGCCGATGTGTTCGGAACGAAGCTCCCCGCAGGTGTGGCTGCGTTCCCAGGCGCCTAAGGTTTCGAGTTTCATAATGCCTTTATTTTATTCAATGGAAATTTATAATCAAGATGTCTATATCTAAATATGTCATCAGGCATAATACAAGACATAGCCCCACGACGAACCATATCTATTTTACCTGTACTAAGGTTAAGTTCTCCGTTATCCCATTTTATTGCCAGATTGCCATCAGGTAGTATTTTTATATAAGCCTCTTTTTTTGTAAATAAGTTTTTACTTTGAGAAAAATTCCCTTGGTATATACTTTTTAATTTTTCCATTTCTTTGAATTTTATTTGACCATACATATTATTAATTGAAGTACCGACACGAATCATCTCAAAGCTATCCTCTTTAGTATAATATGTAAAATATAAGCATATTAACAAACCATTGCCTTTGAAATCATCAATGCACCTTATCCCCGTTTCCCATTTAAATACACATCTTCCCCATAATGTTGAATTATTATTATAATGACCATTTACATATTTATAACTTAATCGTTTTATAGCTTTTGCCTGAACTAAATTGAAATTAGATCTCAAATAACTTTCTCGCAAACCACACACTACCAATTTATTTAGAACTTTATTTTCCAAAAAATCAATGTCGAAAGTATCGATATTAGGCAACCAATTATGAGATATTGTCACCCTGTCATCACAGTTGGTCTCAAGTAATCCCTCTTTGCAGTCAGAAATTAAAAATTTATATTTATAAATATTATGATAAGGGTAACAATCAGCCCTAAGGATCGTATCGTTAGACGACAAGACGATAGAAGTATCTTTTAAAGCCGTTAAACTGTTCGAATGGCCCGGTAAATATCTATAATCTTTCCATGGCAAATTGGATATAAATAATTGTTTCTTATCAATATCCCATATTAAGTTATCCCCATATTTAACAGCATTCAAGCGTCTTTCTTGATTCAATGTTAATAAGCCTAATTGGGCTGTTTTAATATTGTTTTTCTTTACTATCTCAGCAACTGCATCGCAGGATTCTGCTTTTTCGATCAATTTATATATTCTTTTAATTAAAGGAGTGTGGCCTTGTGAACAATTTTCTTTCCGTTTTCCATATCCATCTATTGCGAATGTGAAATTGTAGGTTATGCCGATCTCTGAAGATGCTTTATTTTCACAATTGAAAATCATTTCCTTTACATTACCCATCAATAACCCGATTATATCATTCCTGCCCCTAAATCCTTCCATATCATATTCTATAGATTTTACTTTGCAGTCATATAAACGCCAGGATATTGCAGGGTTTAAATATATCGAATATCTCAATAAAAAAGGTTGCCATAATACTTTAGTAACAATCAAAACAAACGCGAATGACAAACAAAGCAACGCAACACTTTTATATTTATTAATAATTTTCATTCAGCGATTTTGCGCTTTTTGTATATTTCGTGTGTAGTTATTCTCCCTCATCCCACATCTCGTACGCCTTGCGGATATGCGGTATGGTGATGGACCCTCCCACCACCAGCGAGATGTTCATGATCTCGTCAAACTCCGCCTGGGTGACCCCCAGCTTCTTGCACTGGATGACGTGATAGCTGATGCAGTCGTTGCAGCGCAACACGGTGGAGGCGCACAGCCCCAGCATCTCCTTGGTCTTGCCCGGCAGCGCCCCGTCCTGGTAGGCGGCGGTATCCAGGTTGAAGAACCGCTTGATGCCGGTGTGCTCGGCCGCCAGTATCCGGTCGTTCATCTTGGACCGGTAGGCGTTGAATTGTTTTATTTTTTCGGACATAGGAACCTTTCCCGCTAAAAACATTAGAGTGATTACAGTTCTTTTAAACCCATCCCCCGTCCCCTTCCCTCGAGAGCCTGCCCTGAGCTTTGCCTATATATTGAC
Organism: Candidatus Edwardsbacteria bacterium RifOxyA12_full_54_48; assembly: GCA_001777915.1. NCBI lineage: Bacteria > Candidatus Edwardsiibacteriota > Candidatus Edwardsbacteria bacterium RifOxyA12_full_54_48. The sequence goes on from MFFN01000003.1 coordinate 202,253, forward strand.
TGCGAAAGGGGGAGGGGTGCAGGGGTTAGGTTTATCCCCCTCCGCATCGGAGGGGGTTGGGGGCGGTCTTCACTCGCACTGGCAGTACTTCGGCACATTGTTCACCAATTCATCGAAAGCCACTTCTGTCTGGCTATGCCCGTCCATGTCCTTCAGGGTCACCACGCCCTTCCTGATCTCGTCCTCGCCGATCAGAGCCACGTAGCGGGCATTGAGCCGGCCGGCCTCGCGCAACTGGGCCTTTAAACTGCGGCCCAAGAGCTCCTGCTCGCAAGCCAAACCCTTTTGCCGCAGCTGGGCGCAAAGCAGGCTTCCCTTCTTCACCGCCTCATCGCCTAATGTTGCGATGTAAACATCGGGCCGCTTTTCCGGGGGCAGATTGACGCCCTGATTTTTGAGCGCCAGAACATAACGTTCCAAACCTGACCCGAAGCCCACCCCCGGGGCCGGATCTCCCCCCAGCTCCTCCATCAGGCCGTCGTAGCGCCCGCCGCCGCCCAGGGCATCCTGGGCCCCCAGATGCTGTGAGACCACCTCAAATGCCGTCCGGGTGTAGTAGTCCAGTCCGCGCACCAGGTTCTTGTCCAGGGTGAACGGGATATCCAGATCCTTAAGCCGGTCCTGAACTGTTTGAAAATGCGTCTTACAGTCGCCGCACAAAAAGTCCTTCATCTCCGGGACATCCTTGAACTTTGCCTGGTCCACCTTGCAGTCCAGTATCCTTAAAGGATTGCGGCCATAGCGGTCCTGGCAGTTGTCGCAGAGCTCCGGCAGCAGGGGCTTGAAATGGTCCATCAGCTTCTGGCGGTAAAGCGGCCGGCATTGGGAACAGCCCAGGCTGTTGAGCCTTAAGCTTAAGCCGCCCAGACCCAGCTTCTGCAGGGTGAAGAACAACAGCGCGATCGCCTCTACATCAGCCACCGGGCTGTCCGTTCCGACGATCTCGGCCCCGAACTGGGTGTGCTGGCGCATCCGGCCGGCCTGGGGCCGCTCGTAGCGGAACATGGGGGCCAGATAAAAGACCTTGACGCAGGGCTGTTCCTTCAGCGAATTATGTTCTATCAATGCCCGTAAAACCGGCGGCGTACCCTCGGGCCGCAGGGTGATGGAACGCTGGCCCTTGTCGGTGAAAGTGTACATCTCCTTCTGGACGATGTCGGTGGTGTCGCCGGTTCCCTTGACGAACAGCGCGGTATCCTCGAAGACCGGGGTCCGGATCTCCTTGAATCCGTATAACCGGGCCTGTTCCCTGATCACCGTTTCGATGTGCTGCCAGATATGGACCTGGTCCGGCATCACGTCATAGGTGCCCTTGCTGGCCTGGAACTTCATGTTTTGACCTCGCCCTTTTCGGCTTCCGTGAAGATATCCATCACCTTCTGGGGATCGTCCGCCGCCAGCAGCCTGGCCCGGATCTCCTCCCGGTTCAGCAGGCGCGACACCAGGGCCAGCGCCTTGACGTGGTCGGCGATGATGCTCTGGGGGGTGGCGATGAAGAAGAATATCTGCACCGGCTGGCCGTCCAGCGAGCCGAAATCTATCTTGCTCCGGCAAAGGCCGAAGGCCCCGGCCATTTTCTTGAGCCCCTTAGCGCGCCCGTGGGGAATGGCCACCCCCTTGCCGATGCCGGTGGACATCAGTCCCTCCCGCTCCATGGCCGAGTCCAGCAGTTCCCGGCCGTCGCTTATCAACCCGTCCTTGACCATCAGGCCGATAAGTTCGGCGATGATGTCATTTTTGTTCTGGCCGGACAGGAAAACGCAGGTGCGCTGTTTGTTTAAGATATCTTCGATCTTCATGACAAAACTCCTTGAACCTGATGTCTTTTTGTTGTTGTCATCCTGAGAAGTTATCGTGCCCTGCTGGCTGAAGGATGACAACCAATTTTAAATATCTATTTTTATCAACCGTCATCCATTCGGCTTGTCAAGCAAGATGCCTGGTTCAGGATGACAAACTTTCAGCAGATCCGCGGCAGGGCCTCTCCCTCCAGCATCATCAGCGGGCGCCTGCTGCCCAGAAAGGTCTTCAGCAGCACCTGGGGCTTGCCGGATTCGACCTGGCCGATGATGGCCGCCTCCCTGCCCAGCGGGTCCTGGCGCATGGCCTTCAGGATGCCTTCGGCCTCCCCGCCGGGCACGATGGCGATCAGCTTGCCCTCGTTGGCCACGTACAGCGGATCCAGCCCCAGCATCTCGCAGGCGCCTTTGACCTCCGGTTTGACCGGTATCTTTTCCTCTTCTATGGCAATGGCAACCTTTGATTGCCGAGAGATCTCATTGAGGGTGGTGGCCAGGCCGCCCCGGGTGGGGTCGCGCAGAACGTGGATGCTCCCCGCCTTCAGCAACGATGACACCAGTCCATTAAGGGAAGCCACGTCGCTAAAAAGATCGCCGCTCAGGCCGAAATTATTCCGGGCGTTTATCACCGCCGTACCGTGATCGCCCACCGAACCGCTGATGATCACCGCGTCCCCCGGTGCGGCTAAAGCTCCGGAGACATTGACGCCCTCCGGTATCTCCCCCACCCCGGAGGTATTGATGAACAGACCGTCGCAGGCGCCCTTGTCCACTACTTTGGTATCCCCGGTGACTATGGATACCCCTGCCTCTTTGGCGGCAAGGGCCATGGAATCGACCACCTTCTCCAGGGTTTCCAGGGAAAGGCCCTCTTCGATGATGAAGCCAACTGAAAGATACAATGGCCTGGCGCCCTTCATGGCCAAGTCGTTGACGGTGCCGCACACCGCCAGCCGCCCGATGTCCCCGCCGGGAAAGAACAGCGGTTTGACCACATAGGTATCGGTAGTGAATGCAATTCTGCATTTTTCATTTTGCAGTTTGCATTCCGCCGCATCATCCCCCTGGTCCAGCATCGGATTGGAGAACCGGGACTTGAAGACCTTCTCTATCAATTCGTGTGAAAGCCGCCCGCCGGAGCCGTGGGCCAGCAGTATTTTATTTGATGTTTCCATAATATTCTATTTATTATCAGCGGGCATTATAAATTGTCAGATGCCTTGTACTATTATCCCAAAAATGGCCACATACCGCACATAAATCACAAGATGAGCTTTTTGGTCTGGATTTTTTGTGTGCCGAAGTTGATCAACAACGCATGCCTGTGCTTAGAGGCACGTAAATAACCCAATACCTGGGCAATATGCTCGTCAGCAATTGATCTGCATGCTTTAAGTTCGATGATCAGTTCCGATTCAACCAGCAAATCCGCAAAGTAATCGCCTAAAACCGTGCCGTCCTCATCATAAACCTTGAGCGGGTATTGTTGTTCAACTTTCAGTCCGGCCATGCGCAAGCGGTGCGCCAACCCGTTTTCGTAAACTTTCTCCAAATGTCCGGATCGCAAGAAGGCATGCAGACCGAAAGCTGATTGTCTTACTTTGCCGCACAGATCCAATATCTCTTTCTCGTCCATTTTGTGTATTCTGTGCCTTTTGTGGCTGAATAGTTTCGATTTTAATTCCCCGTCCCATACTTGTACCAGGCAGCGCAGGCCCCCTCAGAGGACACCATGCAGGGCCCCACCGGGCTTTCCGGCGTGCATTTCTTCCCGAACATCGGACATTCATCCGGCTGATTTAACCCCATCATCACCTGCCCGCAGATGCACCCTTGGGGTTCTATGGCCGGAGGAACTTCGACCTCAAATCGTTTTGAGGCGTCGAAGGAACTGTATTCATCCCTGAAGCAAAGCCCGGTCTCCGGTATGTTTCCAATGGCCCGCCATTCGGCGGTGCAGGGCATCATGACTTTATCTATCATCGATAGGGCATGGGGATTCCCTGCATCGGGCACTCCCCGCCGGTATTCGGTCTGCACGGAGAAAGCCGAGCCGTCTTTTTTATGCGCTTTGATCTGTTCCAACAGCATCACGATCGACTCCAGTATGTCCAGCGGCTCGAACCCGGCGATGACGCAGGGGATCTGGTATTGAGTCGGGATGAATTGATACGGATGGACGCCGATGATGGCCGAAACATGGCCAGGGCAGAGGAACCCGTCTATCCTGGTCTGACCCGATTCCAGTATGGCTTTCAGGGCATGGGGCACGGTTTTGAAGGCCGGATAGACCGAAAAATTCCCAATGCCCTTCTCTTTTGCATCCAGCACCGTGGCTATGATGGTGGGCGATGTGGTCTCGAAACCCACCCCGGCGAAGACCACCTGTTTTTGCGGGTTTTCAACCGCTATCTGCAGGGCGTCCAGCGGGGAATACAGTATCCTGACATCGGCACCCTGGGACTTGGCTTCCCTTAGACTGGAATGTGAACCGGGAACCCGGATCATGTCGCCGAAGGTGGTGAAGATCACGTCCTTCTGTTCGGCGATGGCGATCATCCTGTCTATATCGGACAAGGCGGTGACGCATACCGGACAGCCCGGCCCGGAAAGCAACTTTATGGATTTGGGGATCAGTCCCCTGATGCCGAACTGGGAGATGGCCATGGTATGGGTGCCGCAGACCTCCATGAAGGCCGCCGGGCCGTCGCAAAGGGCTTCGATCCTCTTGACCAGCTTGGCGGCCACCGCCGGATCGCGGAATTTATCGAGATCGATCATTGCCGGCGTCCGTCAGGATATGGTGATGCCGGTGTCTTCCAGCAGCTGGTAGGTTTCCTCGGCCTCCTCCGGATCGATCCGCTGGATGGCGAACCCGGCGTGGACCAGCACGAATTCGCCCACCTTGGCGTCGGGCATCAGTTGCAGGCCGATCTTTCTTTTAAGGCCCCGGATGTCCACCTCGGCCTTGGTGCCTTCGATGGTTTCGATCTTTGCTGGTATGGCTAAACACATATTTTAAAATCGCAATTTGTTAATCGTTAATCGTTTTGGCCTTCTGTTTATTGAGAAAATTTATATACCCATTAACAACTTTAAGAGCATTTTCTATCAATTTCACTCCCTTATTATATTCTTCCTCAGTAATATAATTAAAGTGCAAGCAAGAGATCAGATGGTCCCAAAGTTCATATAATGAGCCCCTTGATTGTCGGCAATATTGGATGTTCTCTTGAAAGTGAAACTGACCATAGCCTTCTGCAATATTGGCCGTTATGGAAATAGCCACTCTTCTTATATCTTCAGTGATGATGAATTTTTCATCCCTTGGTAGCTTCCTTGTAATTTCAAAGAAAAACATCTTCACATCAAAACATCGTTGCCAAGCATCCAAGTCACGGAAACTCACTATCTTTCGGCCTGCATTCTTTTCAGCGAAAGAACCACTTTCCACCGTGTTCCTCCTCTATTCCAAATTTACTTCTATCATTTTCAATCCACTATTTTCGATTTCCTGTTTTCTATTTTAAAAAGGAGGCAAGCACCTGTCCCAATGCAATTCCCCCGTCATTTGCCGGGACCTGCCGGTGCGCCAGAACATCATATCCTTTCCGCTGCAAGCCCTGTGAAATCGCCGTTAAAAGGAAGCGGTTCTGGAATACCCCGCCGGAAAGGGCCACTGTTTTGATGCCGGTTTTTGACCTCAAATTATCGCACATCAGCAAAGTAAAGTCAACGATTGTATTATGGAACTTGGCCGAGCAAACCCCGGCATTTTTTCCCGCCAGGATATCGTCAGACAGCTGTTTCCACAGGTTTTTCACCGACACTAAGGTCATCCCATTTATTTCAGCCAAATCAAACCCATATCTTTCTTTGATCCCTGAAGCCAGGCAGTTCTCCAGTGCCATGGCCGCCTGGGCCTCGAAAGTAATGCTCCGGCAGACGCCTAAAAGAGCGCTGACCGCATCGAACAGTCGCCCCAGGCTGGACGTCCAGGCCAGATTAAAGCCGTTCTCCAGTTGTTTGGCTATCACCTCCAGCTCCGCTGGGCTATCTTTGGGCATCAGTTTTACGGGAATCTGGTTGAGAAGATATTTGCTATAGGCGGCGGCGATCCGGTAGGGTTTTTTTATTGAAATCTCCCCGCCCGGCAGGGGCAGATATTCCAAATGTCCCGCCCTTTCGATGTTTATGCCGTCGAAGACAAAGAACTCCCCGCCCCAGATCTTTCCGTCCTGGCCGTAGCCGGTCCCGTCGAAGGCCACGCCGATGGCCGGTATGACCTTCCCGTTATCGGCCAGGGTGCTTAAGATATGGGCCTTTTGATGCTGAATGGCACGCACAGACACCCCGGCTTGCTCCTTGGCCCATTTGGTGGTCAGGTAATCGGGGTGCAGGTCGTGGACGATAATTCCCGGTTTTATCTTGAACCACCTCTGGTATTTATCCACCATTTCTTCGAAGAATTCCAGGGTGGCAGCGTTGTCCATCTCGCCGATATGCTGGCTGACATAGGCCTTATCGCCAGAGGCCAGGCAAAAGACATTCTTCATCTCCCCTCCCACCGCCAGGGTGGGCGGCACCGGGACCGGGAGATTGATGGGATTGGGGGCGTAGCCCCTGGAATGCCGGACTATCTGGAAATTCCCGGCCTGGGTGTCCCCGGCCGCGGTCCAGAAAACTATGGAATCGTCGTTTCGATTCTCGATCTCCCGATCATTTAACAAAAAATGATCCGCGATCTCCGCCAGTTGGTCCAAAGCCTCCCGATTGCCGATAACGACCGGTTCATCCTGGATATTGCCAGAGGTCATCACTAATGCCACGAATCCGGGGGATATTTTTTTCAGATCTTTGAATAAAAGATGATGAACCGGGGCATAGGGCAGCATCACCCCCAGATAATCATTTCCCGGGGCCACTTTATCCGATAGTCTTCCCGGTTTCCTGTTTCCCATTTCCGATTTTCTAAGCAGGGTTATCGGCGCCTGGCTTGACATCAGCACCTTCGCCTCCTGGTTGTTCACTTCGCAGATGGCCCGCACATCATCCAATGACCCGCACATCAGGGCCAGCGGTTTGTCCGGCCGGTTCTTTCCGTCTCGAAGTTTTTTGACGGCCGAATCACTTCCGGCATCGCAGGCCAGATGAAGCCCGCCGATCCCCTTGATGGCCAGGATCTCCCCGGCTAACAGCAGCCTGGCCGTTTTGTCAACGGCCCCATCCGCTTCGGCAATCATACTTCCATCGCTGCCGCACAGCCGTACTTTAGGCCCGCAGTCCGGGCAGGCATTGGGTTGAGCATGAAACCTGCGGTTCTCGGGGTCATCATATTCCTTTAGACATTTGGGGCACATAACAAAGGCCGACATGGTTGTAAAAGGCCGGTCGTAGGGAGTGTTCTTTATGATGGAGAACCTGGGGCCGCAGTTGGTGCAGTTGATGAAGGGGTATTCGTGGCGGCGATCGGTCGGATCCAGCATCTCCCTCCGGCAGTCGTCGCATAAGGAAATGTCCGGGGAGAGCCGGGTATTGCCTCCGCCGCCAAGGCTCTCCCGGATGGTGAAGTCGGAATAGTCCCCCGGAACTGCCTCGGTAACGGAAATTTGATCGATGGAGGCCTGAGGCGGCAGTTCCCGCGGGATGTCCGTCAAAAAAGCATCGACCCCGGACGATTGGCCCTGGGTCAATATCTCCACCCCCCGGCTGGAATTGAGCACCCAGCCAGAAAGACGGTGGCGTTTTGCCAGCCGGTAGATATAGGGCCGGAATCCCACCCCCTGGACTATGCCGTTGATTATTACTTTTACTGTTCTCATTTTGATAAAACTTTTTAAAAAGGCCGCCCCTGCAGGGACAGCCTTAAGGTATTAACAGGAACTGATATTTGGTTGATCGATGGTTCCCCTCAAGTGAACAGGCCGGATTTTTTATCTATCTGGAGTTCCAGGTCCTCCAGTATCCGTTTCTGCTCGTCGATCTTACGGGACAGTTCGCGCGATTCTTTCTTCAGGTTTTCCATCTCGGACATCTCCATGGAGAGCATCTGGAAACGCTTGAGCAGGGACGCTTCCTCGCTGGTTTTGGCGGCAATGGCCTCCTGCACCGATTTTAGTTTGGCCTGGGCAGACTCGGCCTCTGAAGCCAGATCCCTTATCTCCAGCTGCAGGCTCTCCTTCCTGGTGCTGATGCCGGCCATCTCCATATCGGCCTGGGCGTTCAATTGCTGGTTCCGGTTCTTCAGGTCGGCCAGGGTCTTCTCCAATTCCTCCCGCTGGCGCTCCTTGCTCTCCACCTCCGACACCACTCCTCGCAGTTGATCGCTGATGCCCTCCAGCTTGCGGCTCTTCTCCTCCATTTCCCGCTGGATCTTGTCGACCTGTTCATTGAGCCGCAGTTTCGCGGCTTCGGTATCCTGGGACAGACTCTCCAGTTCGCGGTTCTGCTGCTGCACCTGGTCCTCTAATTCCTTCCGGGTCGCCTCCAGCTGGGCATCCAGATTCTCCTTCTGGGTTCTGATATCGGCCACAGCGGTTGCTAATTCCTCCCGATGGGACTTCAAATCGTCCATTTCCTCCTGCAGGCCGCTTATCCGGCCCGCCACGGCTTGGGATTCATCCCGGCCGGTCTCGATCTGCTGCCTGATCTTATCCAGCTGGCCGCTCAGATCAGCCAGTTCAGATTCGGCGGTCTGGGCGCTTCGGGCCCTTTCCTGCATCAGGCGCTGGTTCTCGGAGTCGATCTCGTCCAGTTCTTTCCTTCCGCGTTCCAGCTGCCGGGACAGTTCCTCCTCCCGGGTGCTCAAACCTTCGACAGCTTCCTTCAGTTTCCTGGACTTGGCCAGCTGTTCCTCAATGGAACTGCCCTGCTGGGTGCGGAAATCCATAGCTTCCTTGATCCACCGTTCCAGACCGGCCCGTTTTTTCTGCAGGGCATCAAGCTGATCATCCAGTTCTTCCTTTTCGGCTGTCAGCCGTCCGATCATCTCCTCTTTTTCAGCCTTTAACTTGCCTGCCAGTATTTTCTGTTGTTCGATATTTTCCGCCAAAAGCTGGTTCTCCCTGCTGTTGGCGTCCAACTGCTCCTGGACATGGTCGTGTTGGCTTTGAACCGATTTGACTTTTGATTCCCAATCCGATAATTCGTTCCGCCTTCTGCCGACTTCGGAGTCCAGATTGGCTTGTTCCTCAAGCATGGCGGAATATCGCTGACGGGCCTCTTCTATCTGCCGGGCGGTCTGGGCCAGCAGTTCGGCCTGGTTATGCTGTTCCTGTTTGGCGCTGGCCAGCCGCTTCTCCAGTTCCTCCTGGCTGGACATGGCCAGGCTGATGGATTCGGATAGATGAAGGTGTTCCTGCTCCCGGCCTTCGATCCGTTCCGACAGCCCTTTCAGCTCGCCCTGCCGGGAGGCAAGTTTCTCCTCCAGTTGGCTGATCTCGGCCTGCCGGGCCTTGATGGTGTTTTCGGCGGAGACGATCTGGGCCTTGTTGGACTCCACCGCCCCGGCGGTATCGTTCTTTTGCTTGCTGAGCTCATCTATCTTCTGGGCCATGGCCAGACCGTTCTGCCGGAGCGATTCTATCTTCTGCTGCAGCTGGATGATTATCTCCTGCTTTTTCTCTATGCTCCCTTTAAGCTCGGCCAGCCCGGCATCCAGGGCGGACACCTGACGGTTCCTTTCCACCAGCAGACTGTTGGAACTGGTCAATTCTATATTCAGGCGGTCCAATTCAGATTCATTCTTCCGGCGCTGTTCCTCGGTCTTCTCCAGCTCCAGCCTGGCCTGGTAGGTCTGCTGATTGAGCTGCACCTTCTGGCTCTCCAGTTCGGAAAGCTCCTGGGCGGTTGAATCCACCCGGGCCTGGTTCTGCTCCACCGTCTGACTCAGCGTTTCTATCTGGCCGGGAAGCTCCTGCAGGGAGGCCTGCTTGGCGGAGAGGTCCTTCTGCAGTTCGGCCGCCACCGTCTCCAACACCGCCACCTGGTGCCGTTTTCCCTCCAGGTTTTTTTCCACCTTGGCGGTGGCCTCCGAGGCCATCACCCCCTGCTGAAGTTTGTCCTGTTTATTCTGTTCGGCATGAATTATCTGGGAGTTCAGGTCCAGCAGGGTATTCTCGTTCTCGGTCCGGCGTTTATCCAGGTCCGCCACTTCGGAGGCAAGGCCATCCACCCTTTGCTGGGACTTCTCCATCAGCTCGTCAAGGGCCTGCTGTTCGTTCTGACGCAGGGCGTAATCGGACGCCGCCCGTTGCAGGCTCTGCTCGGTGTCGGAGATCTCCTGCCGCAGCCGATCCAGCTCCGCCTGGGAGGCCAGGTTGTCCTGGCTCAGTTTTCCCTGGCGAATCGAATCTTTCTCGATCTCCCCCTGCAGCGACAGGCTCTGCTTCTCCAGGGTCTTGACGTCGGCCTCACGGGCCTTCATGGTGGCAATGGTCTCTTTCAGCCGGCCCCGGTATTTGTCCAGGGAATCCAGGATTGATTTGCGTTCCTTTTTACTGCGCCTTATTTTCCTGAGTAATTTGGCCTGGTCCTTGCGGCGCTGTTTTATCTGGCTGTCCAGGAAATTCTTCTCCAGCTTTTTTATCTCCAGCACCTGGTCGATCGGTTTCTCCTGCCGGTGAAATATGCGGGACAGGAGCCCTGGAGAGGGGATGGCGGAATCGGCCGGCGGCTCCTGGCTGGAAATGGGCTCCGGAAGTGTCTCCGGGGATATGGCTGCTCCCTGTTCCCCCTCGGCCCCGGGCTCCAGATATTCCTGCGAATCTTCGTCAGCGGAAGCTGGTTCATGGTTTTCCGGTTCTATTGGTTGCTCCTGGCCGGCGATATTCTCCTCTTCATCACCATCCTCATTCCCGGCCGGTTCCGGGGAGGCCTGATCCGGGGCGGGCGGGGAGGCTTTTTTGAACAAACTGCCCAGCAGCCGGCCGATGACGCCCTCCTTGGGCTCCCGGTCCGGTTCGTCATCCCGGGCCGGGCTCTCATCCTCCGGCTCCGCCCGGGAAGATCCCTCCTGCTCCGGCAGTGCCCCGGGCTCCATGGAGGAGAGAGGTTCTTCCGGAGCCGCGGTTTCCGGTCCGGAAGCCGATTCCTCTTGGAAATGGGCTTCGCTTTCTTCGGAGGATATTGTCTGGGCGAGGCTTTCCGCAGGAGTTTCGTCATCGGCCACCCGGAACTCGTCCTTCACCGACAGGGCCCGGCTGATCCTCTGGGCGGATCGGGCCAATTTTCCGAAAAAGCCGCCCCGGGAAGCTTCCGCGCTACCCGCAGGATGGCCTCCCCCGGACTGCTGGTTGTCCGTCACCCGGCTGCCGTTCTCCTGCTGGTGAAAACCTTTCTGGTCCATAAGTTATTCCTCTCCCGACATTTCTTTTAATTTGGCCAGCCTGTTAAGGGCCTCAATGGGGGTCATGGTCTCGGGCTGCAGATGTTTGATCTCCCGCAGGAGCTCCTGCTCCTCACGGCTGAAAAGCTCCAATCGGTCTTCCTCCTGGCGGATCTGCCCATGCCGGGCCAGGCGGGGCGTGGAATCGGACAGCAGGGCATCCTGTTCCAGGTTTTCTAGGATCTCCCGGGCCCGGGAGATCACTTGGGCCGGAATGCCGGCCAACCGGGCCACCTGCACCCCGTAGCTCTGCCCAGCGCTGCCCTTGACCACCTGCCGCAGGAAGATTATCTCATCGCCCCATTCCTTGACCGCCATGGAATAATTCTGCACCCCCGGCAGCTGGGCGGCCAGCTCGGTCAGCTCATGATAATGGGTGGCGAACAGGGTCCGGCAGCCGATCTGATCGTGCAGATATTCGCTGACCGCCCAGGCGATGGCCAGCCCGTCGAAGGTGCTGGTGCCCCGCCCGATCTCGTCCAGCAGCACCAGGCTCCGGACGGTGGCGTTGTTCAGGATATTTCCGGTCTCGTTCATCTCGGCCATAAAGGTGCTGATTCCCTTGGCCAGGTCGTCGGAGGCCCCGATCCGGGTGAAGACCCGGTCGGTGATCCCGATATGGGCCTCCTTGGCCGGCACGAACGATCCCATCTGGGCCATGATGGTCACCAGTGCTATCTGTCTGAGGTAGGTGGATTTCCCGGCCATGTTGGGGCCGGTCAGGATGATCAGCCTGTGGTCGCTGTCGTTCAGCAGGGCGTCGTTGGCCACGAACTGTCCCAGCTGGAAATTCCGCTCCACCACCGGATGCCGGCCATGGATGATGTGGATCCGGGGAGATTCGTCCACCACCGGTCGGACGTAGCGATTGTTGATGGCAGCCAGGGCCAGGCCGCAAATAACATCGATGGCCGCCACCGACTCGGCGGTCTGCTTGATCCGCTGGCACCAGGATGATATCTCCTGGTGCAGGCCGGCGAAGATCTCCATCTCCAGGGCCTTGATCTTTTCCTCGGCCCCCAGCACCTTGTCCTCGTAGGCCTTCAATTCCGGGGTGACGAACCTCTCGGCATTGCTCAGGGTCTGCTTTCTGATGTAGTCATCAGGGGCCAATGCCAGATTGGTCTTGCTGATCTCGATATGATATCCGAAGACCGAATTATATTTGACCTTCAGCGACTGGATCCCGGTGCGCTCCCGTTCGCTGTTCTGGTAATCGGCGATCCAACTCTTGCTGTCGCGGGCCAGAGAGCGAAGCTCGTCCAGGTCGCCGTTGAACCCATCCCGGATGACCCCGCCTTTGGATAACGACAGCGGAGGGTCATCAGCCAGGGCTTTGGCCAACAGGTCGGTCAAACCACCGAAATCATGCAGGACAGCGGACAGATCCTTCCAGTAGCGCCCCGGCGGCAATCCGGTTTTTATCTGGGGAATTTCGGCCAGTGATTGTCCCAGGGCCAGCAGGTCCCGGGGCCCGGCCCTCTGGCAGGCGATCCGCCCCAGCAGCCTTTCCAGGTCCTGCACCTTCCCGAGATGTCTCCCAAGTTCGTCCCTGGCGGCCCGGCCCTCCAGCAGGCTCTGGACGGCATCCTGCCGCAAGGTTATTTCATTCAGATCCAGCAGCGGGGCCGCCAGCCAGCGTCTTATCAGCCTCCCGCCCATGGCCGTCACCGTATGGTCTATGGTGTTCAGCAGGCTGATGCCCTGGGGATGCCCCTCGGGAAAAAGGTTCAGGTTTCTGATGGTGGCGTTGTCCAGCAGCATCTGACCCTGCAGGGAGTAGGGCACCATTTTTGCTAGGTGGCTGATGGCCGTCTTCTGGTTTTCCTCCAAATAGCCGATGGCCGCCCCGGCCGCCCCGACGGCCAATGTCAGGTCCTGGCAGCCGAAGCCGGCCAGCGAGGCCGTTTTGAAATGCCCCAGCAATTTCTTCAGCGCCGAGCCCTGTTCGAAGTGATGGTCCTCCCGATCGGTCAAAGTGAACCCGGCCAGGGCCGGCCCGATCTTCGGACGGTCGGAGCCGGACACCAGTATCTCGGAAGGCTGGTTGCGCAGCAGCTCGTCGGAAAGTTCCGCCAGGGACATCTCGGCCACCCTTAAATTCCCCGCCGACAGGTCGCACAGGGCCAGCCCGCACCGGTCCTGATGGCAGTTGACCGTGGCCAGCAGGTTCTCCCTTTTCTCATCCAGCAGGGAGGACCGCATCACCGTCCCGGGGGTGATCACCTCGGTGACCTCGCGCCGAACGATGCCCTTGGCCAGCTTGGGGTCCTCCACCTGGTCGCAGATGGCCACCTTGTGCCCGGCCTTGATCAGCCTGGTGACGTAGCGCTCCAAGGCATGGTGCGGGATCCCGGCCAGCGGGACATCGTTTCCCTTGCCGTGATTGCGGGAGGTCAGCACGATCCCCAGCACCTTGGAGGTCAGTACCGCATCCTCGAAAAATGTTTCGTAGAAATCGCCCACCCTGAAAAGTAGGATGGCCTCGGGCTGTTCCTGTTTGATCCGGTGGTACTGGGCGATCATAGGGGTCACTTTCTCCATATCACCTTTCGACCACCATCGTTTTCAGCCCGAATTTGTCCTTCAGGGACTGCTGGGCCTTTTTCAGTTCGGACGAATTCTCGTAGGGGCCGGCCTGCAATTTGTATATCGTGCCCCTGCCTTCCTTGACCTCCTCCACTACGGTATCAAAACCTTCGGCCCGCACCTTCTTGGCCCAGCCGTCCATGATCGCCTTGTTATTGTAGGCTCCTATCTGCAGATAATAAAAACTGAGGGGAGCAGGCTCCTCCGGGGCCGGCGGCTGATCGACATTTGGGGGTTGGGTCATTTCGGCCTGGCGGGACAGATCATTATCGGGTCCGGCCTCCGAAAGGCTCCCGTCATCCTGACTGCCATCCTGATTTTCCTGGGTCAGGGCGGCTATCAAATATTCCCGGGCGCTGCCGGATTCCGGAGTCCCCGGGAAAAGATCCATGATCCTCCTCCAGTGCTCCTTGGCCCTGGCATTATCGCCTTTTTGCTGCCAGTACCCGGCCAGGACGTTCAACAGGGCCGCCCCTCCCGGGGCCCGGGGATACTGGTCCAGATAGGCGTTGACATAGGCCTCGGCTTTGCTCAGGCTGTCGCTGCCCAAGGCCATCAAAGCCAGCTTGGAAAGGCTTTCCCTGCCGGCCGGGGCGCTGCCGTACCTGGAATAGGTGTAGAGGTACCGCTCCCGGGCCTGGGCGGCCGATCCCACGTTATGCAGGTACTGGGCCGTGGCGTAGGACGCCTGGGAGGCCAAAGAATGTGCCGGGTAATTGTCCAAGATGAACTGGTAATGGCCGAAGGCGTTGTTCCCGCTGGTCTCGATACGGGCCAGGGTGAACCTGGCCTCGGGGATGAATTTCCCCCGGGGATGGCGGGAAAGGTATTTTTTATAAGCCTCGGCGGCCTGGGGATATTTTCCGGTTTGGCACAACTGCCAGGCCGCTTCATATTCCTTCTCCTCGCTGATCCCGAAACAAAAAGAACCTTTCAACAGCAGGAGCACGATCAATGGCCGGGCCGATCTCACTGCCGGACCAAATATTCTCTTTATGTCATGACCTTTATAGTGCATTTAACTTTAATATAGGTTCCGGTTATTGGCCACGGTCTGCAGCACCCATTGGAAGCCGATGGTCACATACCCTGCGCTCTCGCTTCTAGAGACCGCAGTTACTCTGGCGTAGTGTACCACGTTATCGGTTTTGACAAAATAGCTGTAGCCATCGGTCACCGTCGATGAAGTGCTGTATCCGGTGTCTGGCGCTGTGGTCCCAGAGCCCTGCACGATACCGTTGGCTTCGAAATTTACCGCCGGGTAAGCATAACAGACAAGGGCAATCTTGCCGTAATTGATCCCGCCGCTGACAAAGGAGTATGAATCCCGGTTATCCCCGGAGGAAACGGACAGTTGGGCGGTCCCGGTGATCACCGTGGTGGTCGGAGCCTCGGTCGGTTTGGGGGTGCAGCCTTCAAAAGACATGATGAAGGCCAGGGTTATCGCCAGTAATGGCAACAACCATAAAAGGGTGTATTTTCTTTTATCCATAACTGTTCATTCTATCGCATTAAGAGAATAAATTCAACAAAAAACTGTCCTTAAATATTTAATTCAAGGACAGTTACGGCGTGAGCCGGTCAGGGTGGACTGGGTGGCCTTATTTACTGTTACTTTGACGATATCTCCGGGGCTGACGCCCGATGCGCAGTCAAAGGCCACCGGTTTGTTCCCGGGGCTGCGCCCCATCATCTGCCCCCTTTTGGGAACGGCTTTTTCCACCAGCACGATAAAAGTTTTTCCGATATCGGCCTGGTTGGATTCCTGCGAAATTTTCTGCTGAAGCGATATCATTCTCGCCAGGCGATCCTGCCTGACATCTTCGGCCAGCTGCCCCGGCATCTGGGCCGCCTTGGTGCCAGGCCGGATGGAATACTTATAGGTGAAGGCCGAGTCGAACCTGATGTCCTGCATGACATCCAGGGTCATCTTAAAATCCTCTTCGGACTCTCCGGGGAACCCGGCTATCAGGTCGCTGGTCAGCACCAGATCGGGCATCAGTTTCCGGGCGGTGGATACGATCTCCCGGTATTGCCCCAGGGTATATTTGCGGTTCATCTGGGCCAACACCCGGTCGCTGCCCGACTGCAGGGGCAGATGCAGGTGCCGACAGATCTTTTGATTCCCGGCCATGGTCTCCAGCAGTTTAATGCCGCAATCCTTGGGATGGGAGGTGATGAAGCGCAGCCTCTCCAGTCCCGGCACATCGGCCGCTTGGGCCAGCAGACCGGGGAAATCCGTGCCAGCGGAGAGGTAGGAGTTCACGTTCTGGCCCACTAAAGTGATCTCCTTGATGCCCCTCTCGGCCAGGCATTTTATTTCGCCCAGGATGTCACCGGACGTTCGGGAATACTCCCGCCCCCGGACATAGGGAACTATGCAGTAACTGCAGAAATTGTCGCAGCCCCGCATCACCGCCAAAAAGGCGCCGACCTGCTTTTCGAACCTCGGGATGATGCTTAAATCAGGGCCGGCTTTCTCCAATCCGGTGATGGCGGCCCTGGCCCCTGTTTTCAGAAGACTCTGGAGATGCGGCACGATCTCCCGATACCTCTCGGTTCCCAGGACCAGATCCAACTGGCGAAAGCGGTCCAATAAATTCTGGCCATTCTCCTGGCCCACGCAGCCCATCAGTATCATCAGACGGCCGGGGCTTCTCCTCTTCCAGGATTTCAATTCGCCCACCCGCCCCAGCACCCGCTCCTCGGCATGCCCCCGGACCGCACAGCTGTTGATCACCACCAGCTGGGCCTGCTCCGGATCTTCCGTTTCCCGGCAGCCGGCCTGGTCCAGCAGGGTCCTTACCGCCGCCGAGTCATACAGGTTCATCTGGCAGCCGTAGGTCTCCATGTAATATATCAGGTTCAGCATTGTTTAGGCTGGTCCAAATTGTCGGTCAGCTCCCCCAGGATCCCCTGTTCATAAGGCTGGGATAATTTTACCCGGACCATCTGGTTCTTCAAGTTTTGCTCCGAGCGGAAATAGACCTTATAGTAATGCTCGCCAAACCCGGACCAGAGGCCTCTGTCGGCGGATTCCGCCAGCACCAGCTCGGTCTTCCCCGTCAGAGCACTAAAATATTCCTGCTGCAGTTTTTCGTGGATGTCCTTCAGGCGGTGCAGCCGCTCTTTCTTGATCTCCTCCGGGATCTGTCCGGCCATCAGGGCGGCCTTGGTGCCCGGCCTTTTTGAATAGGTGAAGACGTGCAGGTGGGTGAACCCCAGCTCCCGGATGTTCCTGACGCCCTGGCCGAAATGCTCCTCGGTCTCGCCGGGGAATCCCGCGATGATGTCCGATCCGATGGTGATGTCCGGCATGGCCACTCTTAATTTTCCCAGCAGTTCCCGGTAGTAGGCGACGCTGTATGGCCGGTTCATTTTTTTAAGGATGCCGTCGCAGCCGCTCTGCAGCGGCAGGTGAAGGTGCCTGGCCAGCTGGGGGATGCCCTGCATGGTCTCCATCAGGTCGTCGCTCAGGTCGTCTGGCTCCAGGGAGCTCAGGCGTATCCGGTCCAGGCCGGGAATATCCTTCAATGATCTCAACAGAATGCCCAGAGAAGGCTTGAAATCCCCCAGCCGGATCCCGGTGACCACCAGTTCGCGGTGTCCAGAGGCGGCCAGATTTTGGGCTTCGGACAGTATCTCGTCCAGCGGACGGCTGCGGGAAGCCCCCCGGGCCAGCGGCACTATGCAATAGCTGCAGCGGTGGTTGCAGCCGTCCTGGACCTTGATGAAGGCCCGGGTGTGCCCGTGGAACGTCTTGATCCCGCGGGGCAGTTTATCCTGGCTGATGCCCAGCCAGCTGAGTAATTGTCCAGCGGCCTCACTGCTGTGCCGCCCCAGCACCAAACCCACCCCGTCTATTTTAGTCAGGGGCTCTGCCGCCAGCTGCCCGTAACAGCCGATGATGATGATCTTGCCTGACGGATTGTTGCGGATGATCTTCCTGACCGTCTGCCGGGCCTGCTGTTCGGCCGCCGAGGTCACCGAGCAGGTGTTGACCAGAAAAATATCCGCTGTGCCTTCGTTATGGCGCAGGCCGGCGTTCTCCAGGGTGGTCCGCCACAGCTGGGAATCGTACTGGTTGGCCTTGCAGCCGAAGGTGGTCATTTGGAACAAAATATCTGACATAGAGATGAATTATATTACATCGGCCGGATAAATGCAAATAACTAAAAAAGGCGGCCACCAGCCGCCCTTTTTCGAGCATCCTTGTATTATTTAAGTACCACCGTCTTCTTGGTTGCCTTAAAATCGCGAGCTTCCATAAGATAAAAACAAACAACTGTTAACTATCCTTTCTCCATTCTTCTTTTTTTATTTATATATTAATATTTTCTTTGAAGTCCCGCTGTAACTGGCGAAAGCCCAACCCATACGAGGGCTGAGAAATTGTACAGTGGTTATTTGATAATCCGGAAAATCAAGTTTAACCCAAGTCTTTCCGCTGTCCACTGTGTGTATCATAAAAGTAAAACCGCTCATCCAGCCGTAGGCCGGGTCGGCAAATGATGCATCGCTTAAAGCCCCGTAAGCATCGCTCGTTTGAGTTACCCAGGTCGCACCATTATCACGGCTGAACTTGCCTTCAACCCAAACATATCCGGGATAAAGACATTCCAAGGCAACCGTAGGCCAGTCTAAATTATAAAAAATAGGCGGAAAAGCGTTTAAAGCAAGAATCCAACTTATTCCTCCATCCACGGATTTGAACAATTCTCTTGTGGTTCGTGCCCAACAGGTATTTAAATTGAGATATTTAATTTTACGCACACTTTCATCTAAGCTTGTGTCCATTGGTATTCCACCTACGTATGTGATCGCGTCACCGCCATTTATTGTTTTATAAACATACCGTACCGGAACAAGGAAACCAATGTTTCTATCTATAAAATCAATGGGGCCAGTATCGTAGGTATAAATACTTATCCACGAATTACCGCCGTCGGTTGTCCGCATAATACCATCTATACCTCCGGTCCAACCATATTGATTATCCACAAAGTCAATGTATGTAATACTTTCATTAATATTTGGACAGCCGTACTGCATTTGCCAGGTATATCCGCCATCAGATGTATGTATGATTATTCCGAAACCTCCATTCATTCCCATAAAATCCGAATAACCCACTGCCCAACCCTCCAGTTCATTGACAAAGCACATGTCCTTAATGTGTGTCACAGAAATATCCCACGGGGCAGGCAAGGGAACCGCCACTGTTTCCCACTGGCAGGGATAAATCTTTAAATCCAGCGTGGCACTGTCATTTGCCACAACGTTTGCTTTTCCATTATTCAACCGATAATCGGGCTTGTCGGCAACCAGGTTAAAAGCGCCGCCGCCCATGCCAATTAATCTGTAATTACCGTTGTTGTCGGTGGTCGCAGACAAGCCGGTACTCAAGCTTACAACCGTACCAGCCAATGGTTGTCCGGTCAGGCTGTCGGTTATCGTTCCCTTTATCAATGTTTTATCTGCTGGCGGCTGGGTAGGGTTTTTACAGCTGCAACCGGTAAATAATAAAACAACAAACATAAAAAGCCCCGGCCCGCAGCTATTAAAACTACGAACAAAGGCTTTTAAATTATGGACCTCGATGCAAGCAAGCTTAAAGTGTAAGATTTTCTTGCTTTTCATGGTGGAACTGTAGCACAATATAGGGTAAGTTGTCAATCAAATGATTTATGGGGTTTTTATTTAGGGGTGTGTGTTCCATGTCACAGAATCAATATATAAATTAGCTTGAATTTTCCATGTCATATCACTTGCATTTACAACCAAAATAAATTATCCTTATTTTCGTTATGCCTGAAGATAAATATTTAAAAAACCAATCGACAGCACTGCCGGATAAAGAACCGGCCCGCAGCCTGAGGATATCCATCATCGAGGGCTCCTTTGCCTCGGTCCACATCGCCATCACCATCGGGGCGCTGGTGACCGGATATGCCCTGATGCTGGGAGCCAACGATTTCCATCTGGGCCTGCTGGCCGCCCTCAGCGCCCTATCCAACGTGGGGGCGATATTCAGCGCCTATCTGGTCGGCCTTCTGGGGCATCGCAAGAAACTCACCATCTGGGCGGCCACCCTGGGGCGCCTGCTGTGGGCGGCCCTGTGCATACTGCCCTTCCTCAATGTCCTGGCCGGATGGAAATTATTGATATTCTTTCTGGTGATCTTCATCGCCAATACCTCGGTCAATATGGCAAACAATGCCTGGCTTTCCTGGATGACCGACCTGGTGCCGCTGAAGCGCCGGGGTTCATATTTCGGTCTGCGGAGCACCATTCTGGGCGCGGTGACCATGGCCGCCAATTTCGGGGCCGGAAAACTGTACGATGTCATGAAAAGCCAGGCCCTGCAGCAGCAGGCTTTTGCCATCATCTTCGGAGCGGCCGCCTTTACGGCAGTGATCGCCGGGATCATTCTCTCCAAGCAATGGGAGCCACCCCTTACCGGTGAAAAACCCCTGCCCATTTCGCAGCTGTTCCGGCTGCCCTTTGCCAACCGGGATTTCCGCCGCCTGCTGCTGTTCTTCGTCCTGTGGTCCATGGCCACCGCAGTGGCCGGGCCCTTCTTCGCCGCCCACATGATCAAGAATCTCCACATGCCATTCGCAGTGATCGCCTATTACTCCATCATCGCCGGGATCCTTAACTTCGCCTTCCAGCCGTTATGGGGCCGGATCATAGACCGCCTGGGCAACAAGCCGGTGATGATCTTCAATATGCTGGGCATCTTCTCCCTGCCCCTGTTCTGGCTGTTCACCACCCCCGATTTCTACCTGCCGATATGGATCGACGCCTTCATCAGCGGCCTGGTGTGGCCCGGCTTCGCCCTGGCCACCTTCAACCTGCTGCTGGTGACCGCCCCCGAGGAGAACCGCACCGCTTATCTGGCGGTCCAGAGCATGGTCACCGGGCTGGCCATCTTCGCCGCCTCGCTGGTCGGAGGCTGGCTGGCCGACAGCCTGCGCGATTTCAAATTTATCATCTTGGGGCAGACCATCATCAACTTCCACCTGCTGTTCGTGCTGTCCTCCATCTGCCGGATCTCCCTGCTGCCCTTGGCCCTTAAATTGAGGGAGGACCAAGCCCAGTCGGTGGGAACCCTGCTGGACATGGTGGGGGACAAATCCTCCCAGCGTTTCAGCAAGATCCTGGACTCGGGCATAATGGTAATAAGAAGGGTCAGGAGCCAGCTGCAGTGAATATGAAGGGCCCGGCGTTCCGCCGGGCCCTTCAAGTTTGATCGTCCTTTCCGGTCCGGTCCCCCGGCCCCTATCTTATAAGTGTCAGCCTGCCGGTGGCCTTCTGGCTGCCGGTATCCAGCTGGTAGAAATAAACGCCGCTGGGCATCGCCCGGTTCCGGCCGTCCCGGCCGTCCCACCTCAGATCGTAGTCCCCGCTTGACAGACGGGAATCCACCAGGCTCCGGACCAGCTCTCCGGCGATATTGTAGATCTTCAAGGAGGTTCTGGCCCCGGCCCGGAGCTGGAACCGGATGTTGGCCCTGCCGGTGGCGGGATTGGGGTATGATCCCTTCAGCAGACTGGTGGCCGGCAATGATGGGGCCTCCGGCTTCCCGGCCACGCCGGTCTTGTTGTAGGCCATGATCAGCACATCGTCCACATACCACCCGTCGGCGGTGACGCTGCTGTTGCTGTTCATCCGGAAGCGGATCCTCAGGTCGGAAGCGGTCCCGCAGAAGCTGTTGAGGCTTACCGCCCGCTGGCTCCAGGCTGCCTGGGTGCCGCTATAGGAGACCACCAGGGTGGACCAGTTCAAGCCGCCGTTGGTTGAATATTGGGGCTGGCAGTAATCGCCGCCGTTGTCGACAAAATATTTCTCCCACCAATACAGGGTGGCCGAGCCGTATCCGGTCATGTCCAGGCCGGAGGCCATGTGCAGCCAGTGTCCGCTGGAGTTGGGATAGTCCCCCCCCTTGCTGTCGGTGACGCAGTGGTCCGTGGAATAGTGGTCGGCATCGGTGGTGTCCCATTGTGCAAAAGCCCCCACATACCCGGTGTCCCAGTTGCCCAAGCCGCTCTCGAAATCGTCGAAGAAGATGGTGTTGGGCGAACCCACCATGAATCTGACCGAATCGATCACCGTCAGGGTGTCGTTGTACAGCGGACTGTACACCTTCTTGTGGATGTAGACGCTCACCCAATGGCCGTCCGGCATGTTGGCCGACGGCTTGATCCCTATCAGGAAAGGCGATGCCTGATTGTTGAGGGTATCCCCCGCCGCCATGCTGCCGATGTCCCATTGGCCGTTGGTGATGGTGACGAAGGTATCGGGCGAAACGGCGGACACCGCCGCCCCGCTTCCGGGGGCATAGCTGTTCTTCACCTTCACCCACAGGTTCAGCGATTCGTTCGGCTCGTAGAATCCGTCGCCGTCGCCCACCTCGGTAAGGCTGTAGTTTTCCTGGGCCAGGCAGGGGCCGTAAAGATGGCTCCCCTGGATTATCTGCTTATCGGCCCTCTGTATGAAGGCCGCGAACTGGCACTTGCCCAGCACCCAGCCCGGGTCGATGCTGAAGTTCTTCTGGGCCAGCAGGCTGTCCCCGGCCGGTATGTTGATGGCCTGGCCGTTCTCATCCGGCACCATGTCCCGCACCACGAAATCTATCTCCTCCATGCCCTGCCAGACCTCCGGGATGTTCCTTTCCAGCACCACAAAATGCAGGGTGCCAGCCTCCGAAACGGAATTGGTGTTCTTGATCTTTACCTCCACCGTACCGGTGCCGGCGGGAAGGTCATGGGCGGCCATTCCCATGGTCAGCTCGAACGGGCTGGATACTGTTTTATGAGCGTCGAACACCGGCCGGTAATAATCATAGTTGTTGTATGCGGCGCCGGATCCCGCACTGCCGACGATCGAATCCAGGCCATCAAAGATTACCGTCGGATACCCCGGGATCATGTCGCCGTACCAGACGATGCGGTTGTAGGTCTCGGTGGTCTGGTAGGGATCGCCGTAATGGAAGGCCAGCACCACCAGGGAATCGCCAACCTCACTATGCAGCTGGTCCAATCCGTTGGCGGCCGCCGGGCAATATTGGCACCAGGTGCCGGTGAAATCCTCGGCCACCACCACCCTTTGGGAGGCGTATGACGCGCCGGCAAGGGCCGTGATCAGGGCCACTAATCCGAACATTCTCAACCTATCCATAGTACCTTCCTTTTTTATGGTTTACCGTCTAATTCTATATCACTTTGCCCGGTATATCAAGGGGAGCCGGATAATTATTTTATTGACAGCAGAGCCCCGCTGTTCCGGCGGGGCTCTTTCTTCATTTCAACAATCGTAATACAGCTCGAATTCGAAGGGATGGGGCCGCAGGTTGAGGGCCGCCACCTCTTTGGATTTCAGGCCGATCCAGGTCTCGATCAGATCCTTGGTGAATACCCCGCCCTCCAGCAGGAACTTGTGGTCCTTTTCCAGGGACTCCAGGGCGTCGGATAGCGAGGTGGGCAGGGTGGGGATCTTCTCCAGCTCGGCCTTGGGTAGGCTGAAAAGATCCTTGTTCAGCGGCTGTCCGGGATCGATCTTGTGTTTGACCCCGTCCAGTCCGGCCATCAGCATGGCGGCGAAGGCCAGGTAGGGGTTGCAGGTGGCGTCCGGCGGGCGGAACTCGTAACGCATGGTCTTGGGATCTGTCAGGTAGCCGGGGATGCGCACCGCCGCGGTGCGGTTGCCCACCGAATAGCTGGCCCGGACGGGAGCTTCGTATCCCGGAACCAAACGGCGGTAGGAATTGGTGGAGGGGTTGGTGAAGGCCAGCAAAGCCGGGGCATGTTTTAAAAGCCCGCCCAGATAATGCATCGCCAACTGGGACATGTGGGCCAGGCCGTCTTTTTTATAAAATAACGAGTGTCCGTCCTTGGCCAGGTACTGGTGGACATGCATCCCGTTGCCGGGCTCCCCCACCATCGGCTTGGGCATGAAGGTGGCCGTCAGCCCCGCCTTGAAGGCCGCATTATGAACCAAGTATTTCACCAGCATGCTGCGGTCGGCCATCTTGGTCAGGGTGTCGAACATCACCTCTATCTCCAGCTGGCCGGCCCCGCCCACCTCATGATGGTGGTATTTGACCGGCACCCCGCATTTTTCCATGGTCAGGCACAGGGCTGAACGAAAGTCAAACGAGGAGTCGTGGGGAGGTGCGGCGTGATATCCGCCCTTGTGGGGCAGCTTGTATCCCAGGTTGGGATCCTCATCCCGTCCGGTGTTCCAGTCGGCCTCCCGGGAGTCGACCTGGTAGAAGCTGTTCTGGGGAAGATTGGCGTAACGCACCGAATCGAACAGGTAGAACTCGAACTCCGGCCCCCAGTAGCTTTCGGGCGCGGCGCCGGAGGATTTCAGGTATTTCTCGGCCTTCTCGGCCACATACCGGGGGTTGCGTTCGAACTTCTGCCCGGTGGCCACGTCTATCACATCGCCGATGAAGGTCATGGTCGGCAGTTCGGTGAAGGGATCCATGAATCCGGTCTCGGCAATGGGGATCACTATCATGTCCCCGGCCTTGACCTGGGTGAATCCGGCCACGCTGGAACCGTCAAAGCCGATGCCCTTGCCCCTTTCGAAAAGGGATGGGTTAAGCTGGTGGGCCGGAACCGTTATCTGGTGCCACTTCCCCAGCAGATCTACGAACTTTACCGAAACGAACGCCACCTTGTTCTTTTTGGCGAACTCCAATACCTGTTTCATGTTCATGGCCTGTTCTCCAGTTTATTGATTACAAATTTAAATCGGTAATTCTAAAAATGTTTATATCCCTTATCGGGGATCTTGACGTTCTTGAGGTCGGATCCTATCATTCTTACTCCGTTACCTTTGACGACCTGGCCGATGATGGAGCAGGTCGTTCCGGCCCGGCTTAAAATGATCCTGGCCTCTACCGCCTGCCTGGCCGGCAGGGTGAAGAGCAGTTCGTATTCCTCCCCGCCGTACAGACAATGTTCCAGGGGGTCTTTTTTGAGAATATTGGCCGCAGTGACGGCCTCCTCGGCCACCGGCAGGGCCCCCTGGTCTATGATCATGCCCACCCGGCTCTCCCGGGCGATATGATGCAGTTCCGAGGCCAGCCCGTCGGAGATGTCTATCATGCCGTGCAGTTTGAACTTTGATGCCAGCAGCCGGGCTTCTTTGACCCTGGGTTCGGGCCACAGATGCTTCTGAAATATTTTTGATTTTTGATTTTTAATCTTTGATTTTAATATCTCCAGCCCCGCCTGGGACGACCCCAGAGTTCCAGTGACCAGGATCGCGTCTCCGGCTTTGGCCCCGGAGCGGAGCCCGATATTATTTTTCCGGGCTTCGCCGTAAACCGCTATGGTCAATGACAGTTCCCGGCCGGCCACAGTATCCCCGCCGCATACCGCCACCCCGTGTTTTTTCGCCAGCCTACCCATTCCGGCGTATACCTTTGCGATATCTTTACATCCCAGGCCCCGGGGGATGGTGATTGACACCACCGCCAATACCGGCCGGCCGCCCATGGCCGCTATGTCGGAAAGATTGGCCGCCAGGGCCTTGTGGCCCAAGGCCTCAAATGGTGTATAGGCCAGATCGAAATGTATTTTATCCACCAGGGTGTCGATGGTCAAAAGGCCGGACCTGGTTTTATCGACGGCAAATACCGCGGCATCATCCCCAATTCCGACAATCAGGCCTTTGTTGGCGGTTTGATATCGCCTTTTTATGATATCGATCAGCCCGAACTCGCTGATCCCGGCCTTTTGGTCTTTCATTTTTTCACCAGCCGCTCATAATATTCTGGACGACGGTCTTTGAACAGGTCATTCTCCGGGGTGATCCTTTTATTGCCTGCCTCTGCGGTATCTATTTCCACGATGCCCACGCTCTCCTTATCGGCCGGCGCCCGGCTGAGCACCCGGGAATCCGGCCCGGCGATGATGCTCTGTCCGATGAATTTAAGATCGTTGCCGCCCCGGTTCTCCCGGCCGGTGCGGTTGGCGGTGACGGTGAACACCCGGTTCTCCAGGGCCCTTACCGGCATGGAGTCGGGACAGTACGGCAACACCAGGTTGGCCGGATGGCAGATCACCTGCGCCCCCTGCAGGGCCAGGATACGG
This sequence comes from Candidatus Edwardsbacteria bacterium RifOxyA12_full_54_48, assembly GCA_001777915.1. Classification (NCBI taxonomy): domain Bacteria; phylum Candidatus Edwardsiibacteriota; species Candidatus Edwardsbacteria bacterium RifOxyA12_full_54_48. Next base: position 228,136 of record MFFN01000003.1, read on the forward strand.
GCTGCCTCGGGGAAGATCCAGTCGAAGCAGATCATCATTCCGATCTTGACCCGTCCGGCGGCAAAGACCTTGAAGCCGGTATTGCCGGGGGTGAAATATTTTTTCTCGCTGCCGAACAGATGGGTCTTGCGGTAGACATCCGTTTTGCCGTTGGGCCTGACCAATACTGCCGAGTTGTATAACCTGCCGCCGTTCTTTTCGGCAAATCCGGCCACGATATTCATTTTGGTTCGCTGGGATATTTCCCTGAAATGATTGACGGTTTTGCCCTGGGTTGTCTCGGATAAGGCCATGACCTCTTTTTTTGAGATGAAATTATATCCGGTAGTGCACAATTCAGGCAGGACCAGTAGGTCTGCCTTTCTGCTACCTATCAGTCTTTCAATCAGGGACAGGTTTTTATCCACCTGGCCGAAAATGGGATTGAATTGTACGAAGCCGATTTTCATGGCATCCCCGTTGCAAAGGCTCCCAGCCTTTGCCTATGTTCAAAGAAATCACTTACCATTGCTTGTCAATCAAATCATCTTTGATAAGATCTTCATAATATTGCCAACTTGAAAACTTATAATCTTCAATATTATCAACCAACCCTGCTTTCAATGGGTTATTATGAATATATCTTAATTCATTATTTAATTCTTCATGACTGCGTATTAATCTATCATTAAAACCTTTATGCCAAAAGCTACCCTTTTGTTTTAACTCAATATTTATTATTTGAGCAGTGTAGCTTTTATAATCATGTAAAATTGTATTTATTGCATTATGCCCCTGAGGATATATAATCAAATGGACATGATCTGGCATAATGACAAAACCTATAAGTTTAAAATCATGCAGTTTGCGATAAAAAGCCAGATTTTCTATCAAAATAGTCGGAATATTTCCCGTTAACAATATTTTTCTTCGAGCACTGGACACTATTGTAATAAAATGTGGATGTTCTTTATCCTTAGATATTTCTTTGTTGTTCATATTTAAAAAAGTTATAGTGCCTTTATTCGACCGCTAAACTTGGGCAAGGTGCCCAAGTTTACGGCATCACTTTCTACACGTTGAATTTTATATTCAGGATATCCCCGTCCTTGACGATATACTCCTTGCCCTCCAGCCGGACGTACCCCTTCTCCCTGGCCCCGGCATAGCCGCCGGTCTCGATCAGGTGGTCGTAGCTTACCGCCTCCGCCCGGATGAATCCCCGCTCCAGGTCGGAGTGGATGGCCCCGGCCGCCTGGGGGGCCTTGGTATGGGCCGGTATGGTCCAGGCCCGGCATTCGTCCTCGCCCACCGTAAAGAAATTTATCTTGCCCAGCAGACGGAAGGAGGTCCGGATCATCTTGTTCAGGGCCGGCTCCTCTATCTTGAGCTCGCCGAGAAACTCCTTGGCCTCGTCATCGGACATCTGGGCGATGTCCATCTCGATGGATCCGCATAGCGGCGTGATGGTCTCCCCAGTCTGTTTCTCAAACTCAGCGGCCACCGCGGAAGGACCCGCTCCCTCCGGATAATTCAGCACCAGCAGGATCGGCTTTTCGGTCAGCAGCTGAAAACTGCGCAGAGCCTTTGATTCCTCGGAGCTGAGGCCCAGCATCCGGATGGGTTTCTCCCCTTCCAGGTGGACCCGGCATTTATCCAGCAGGGCCAGTTCCTTCTCCAGTTCCGGTTTTTTTATCTTTCCCAGGTCCTTCTTCACCTTCTCTATCCGGCGTTCGATCATGGCCATGTCGGAAAGCAGCAGCTCGGTGGCGATGGTGGTATAATCGTCCAACGGATTGGCTTTGCCCTCGGCTCCGTCAAAGCCCCGCAGGACCAGAATGACCGCCTCCATGCCATGCATCTGGGTCAGGAATTCCGTGCCCAACCCGCCGTGCCCGGAGGCCCCCTTGGACATGCCCCCGATGTCCACATAGGTGATGGTGGCCGGGACCTTTTTCTTGGGATTGAACATGGCGGTCAGCTTTTCCAATCGTGGGTCAGGCATTTTGACCACGCCAATGTGCACCTCGCACCCGGTGGAGTATTCGCCCACCTTGACGCAGGATTTGGTCAGAGCGTTGAAGATGGTGGTCTTGCCCGACTGAGGCAGTCCGATTATTCCTAATTGCATTATTCCCCTTAAATAAACTGATCTATTACTTTAACAGCTTCTTAAATATTTTTTTTGTTGCCTCTTTTATCCGGTCATCTTCAAAGATATTCTCTCCGGTTGTCCTTCGATTCAACACTCTCATACCGTATCTCCCGGTCCAAAGGGTATCCCCCTCACGTCCAAACATAATTCCAACCATCGAGAAGGCCGGAGTGTTGCCATCCCATTTACCCATTGCAGATATATCATAATTCTCAGAATAGCTGTCCCACTTTGCGATAGAATTGTTTACTTCTGCAGTCGTCATCTGGTAGGAAATGCAAAGGATAGCATCAGTCGATAAGCTGTCAAACAGGCTCTTAATAAAATCTTTTTTGTTTATTGTTTTCTTAATTGTGGTGATGGGATTCAATTCTTTCGGAATTTTCATTATTGAAAGCGCAACATCCTTTTTCTCGCTCATATCCAATGAGCTGATTATAGAGTACTTCTTTGAATCATCAAGCTTATGATAAACCAAAGCATCGGTTATCAATGCGATGCTGTCAATGAAAGTTTTATCTTTCAAGATCAGGAATCCTTTGGGGTTGAACATCCCGTATCCGGCCAAACGTTGAAAATCGTAAGAGTTTGCATAGGCATCATTTACTGTTTCGTATATGATATTTTCCGTTGGCATGATAGCCAACGCTTTTACTTTATTGTTTATTTCTTCTTTTGAAATATAGAATTTTTCTTCAGCCCATACTGTTGATGAGAATGAAATTAATAGAACAAAACCAGCAATAATAAACTTACTTTCTTTCATTTTATTATCCTCTTTAATTATTCATCTTCCATGTCGTCGTACAAATGCCGGCCCCGCCAGAAATACAGGACGAACCGGAACAGCCCGTATCCCAGCAGCAGCCCGGTGATCATCCAGAACTTTTCCTGCATGGGGTTGAAATCGTAGAAATATCGCATAACCAAAAATGCCAGGCCCAAAAGAATGATGATGGCGCTGGAGGTGATATTGAACCACCAGCGGATCCTTCGCCTTTTTTTTTCTACATCGTTTATCATGGAAAATATCGTTACGTAATTTCTGTCATTTTTTACCACGGAAACACCGAAATTTGGGATAATAATTATGAGGAAGATCTCTTTTTGTATTTTCAGTAGTTCCGTGTTTCAGTGGTTGGTTTCTCAGGGGTTTCGTTCTTTTTATTGGCTGTAATAGAGTTTTCTCGCTACGGCCCTGTTTGTGGCTCTGTGTGAAATTTTGGGAAACAAGAGAAATCAGGTCGTGGCCCATTTGGGACCACGACCTTTGACTGTTCTATCGTGTTATCTGGCCAGCGATTTCAGGAACGGCGCTATCACCAGGGCCACCACGCTCATCAGCTTGATCAGGATGTTCAGCGACGGGCCGGCGGTGTCCTTGAAGGGATCGCCCACCGTGTCGCCCACCACCGCCGCCATATGGGCGCTGGAGCCCTTGCCCCCGTGCTGTCCGCCCTCGATGTGCTTCTTGGCGTTGTCCCAGGCTCCGCCCGAGTTGGACATGAAGATGGCCAGCAGCACTCCGCTGACCGTCACCCCGGCCAGCAGGCCGCCCAGGGCCTCGATGTTCCACAGCCCGAAGATCACCGGAGAGACCACTGCCAGCAGTCCCGGCAGGATCATCCGCTTGATGGCCGCCGCGGTGGAGATGTCCACGCATTTGGCATAATCGGCTTCGGCCCCCGGCTTTCCTTCCAGCAGGCCGGGTATCTCCTTGAACTGGCGGCGCACCTCGGCCACCATCTCGAAGGCGGCCGCGCCCACCGCCTTTAGCGCCATGGAGCTGAACAGGAAAGGCAGCATGCCGCCCATGAACAGCCCGGCGATGACCTTGGGCTGGGAGATATCGATCTTGTCGATCCCGACCGCCGCCTGAAAGGCCGAGAACAGGGCCAGAGCGGTCAGGGCCGCCGAGCCGATGGCAAAGCCCTTGCCTATGGCAGCGGTGGTGTTGCCCACCGCGTCCAGCTTGTCGGTGCGCTCCCGGACCTCGCCGGGCTGGCAGCTCATCTGGGCGATGCCCCCGGCATTATCGGCTATCGGGCCGTAGGCATCGACCGCCAGCTGAATACCGGTGGTGGAAAGCATTCCCACTGCGGCGATGGCGATGCCGTACAGGCCGGCAAACTGGTAGGCGGCCACTATGGCTATGGAGATGCAGGTCATCGGCAAAGCGGTGGACATCATCCCCAGGGCCAGACCGCCGATGATGGTGGTGGCCGGACCGGTCAAAGCCTGCTTGGCAATATTCCTGGCCGGGCTTCTGGATTCCGAAGTGTAATATTCGGTCAGCAAGCCGATGGCGATGCCGGACACCAGCCCGACCACCACCGCTCCGAAGATCCCCCCGGCGGTCAGGGTGATCAGGGTGCCGGTGGGGTTGACGCTGAAATTGACGGCCTCCGGCACCAGCCATTTTATTACCGGATACATCAAAAGGATGGCCAGCCCTCCGGCCCCGAAGGTTCCCAGATTCAGGGCCTTCTGAGGATCGCCGTTGTCCTTCATTCGGACCACAAAGGTTCCCAGGATGGATACTCCGATGCCCAGGGCGGCCAGCACCAAGGGCAGCATCACCAAATTGATGCTGTAGAAAACCCCCAGCACCATGGCCCCCACGATGGCCCCCACGTAGGACTCGAAAAGGTCTGCCCCCATGCCGGCCACGTCGCCCACGTTGTCGCCCACATTGTCGGCGATCACCGCCGGATTGCGGGGGTCGTCCTCCGGGATCCCGGCCTCCACCTTGCCCACCAGATCGGCCCCCACGTCGGCCGCCTTGGTGTAGATGCCCCCGCCCACCCGGGCGAACAGGGCGATGGACGAGGCGCCCAGCGAAAATCCCGAGATCACCGAAAGCAGCCGGGCCAGTTGAAATTCGTCGCCGGTGCCGAAACCCAAGACCTTGGTATACAGCAGAAAAAGGATCGTCAAACCGGCCAGGCCCAGGCCCACCACCGACATGCCCATCACCGTTCCGCCGGAGAAGGCAACCATCAGTGCTTTGGGCAGCCCGGTCTTGGCGCCCTGGGTGGTGCGGACGTTGGCCTTGGTGGCCACCTTCATTCCGAAGTAGCCGGCCAATCCGCTGCAGAAGGCGCCCACCACGAAGGACAGCGCCACCAGGATACTGGAGCCCTCCTGCTTCATATTGATCAGCCCCAGAATGATGGCCACCACCACCACAAAAATGGCCAGCACCTTGTATTCGCGGTTGAGAAAGGCCATGGCCCCCTCGCGGATATGCCCGGCTATCACTTTCATTTTATCATCCCCGGGATCCTGGCGGTTCACCCAGGAAGCCTTGAAAAATGCAAATACCAGGGCGGCCGCCCCGCCCGCCAGTGAAAGGATCAAGAATTTATCCATATGAAAACACCCTTCGCTGTTGTTAATTGCCGAGCCGTATTATTGCGGCCCCAGTTTAATGATTGGACCTGTTATTTTACCAAAGAACCGGCCCTTTTTTCAATGTTTTTATTGCCTGCCTCCAGGCTTTGACATTCCCAGACCATCTGCGCAATAAAACCCGGGTGCCTGGGCACCCGGGTTACCGCTAGATTTTTATTAGCTGCCCGTCCACTATGGTCATGACCGCTTTGCCCTTAATCTTCCATCCCTTGAACGGAGTGTTCCGGCTTTTGGATCTGAACTTTGACGGATCCACTTCCCATTCGGCCTTGGGATCAAATATGGTCAGATTAGCCGGGGCTTTAGGCTCTATTGAGTTTTGGATCTTTAATATCCTGGCCGGATTGACGGCCATCTTCTCCACCAGTTGCGAGACCGTCAGGATATTCTTCTCCACCAGGTGGGTCCAGCACAGTCCCAATGATGTCTCCAGCCCCAGCATCCCGCAGGGGGCTTGGTCGAACTCCACCTCCTTCTCCTCGGACGAATGGGGGGCATGGTCGGTGGCTATGCAGTCGATGGTGCCGTCCTTGAGAGCGTCGATGATGGTCATCAGGTCGGCCTTGCTGCGCAGCGGGGGATTGACCCGCATCATGGAATCGTAGCCGATCACCGCCTCTTGGCTTAGCATGAAGTACTGGGGGCAGGTCTCGGCGGTCACTTTGATCCCCGCCCGCTTGGCCCGGCGGATGATGTCCACCGTCTCGGCGCAGGAGACATGGGCGATATGGACCCGGCCCCCGGTCAGGTCAGCCAGCATCACGTCCCGGGCGGCCATGGCGGCCTCGGCGGCATTGGGGATCCCCCGCAGCCCCAGTTTGGTGGCCAGGGCTCCCTCGTTCATGGCGCCGTCGGCCGACAAGAACTTGTCCTCGCAGTGGGAGATCACCGGGATGTCGAACATCCGGCAGTAATCCAGGGCCCGGCGCATCAGATTGGAATTGGTAACCGGCTTGCCGTCGTCGGATATGCCTACGATGCCGGATTGATACATATCGCCGATCTCGGCCAGCTCCTCGCCCAGCGATCCCTTGGTGATGGCGCCCACCGGATAGATCCGGCATTCGGGGATCTGCCGGGATTTTATGAACTGCACCAGTCCCTGGCTGTCTATCACCGGCTGGGTGTTGGGCATGCAGGCGATGGCGGTAAAACCGCCGGCTGCCGCTGCCCGGGAACCGGAGGTGATGGTCTCCTCGTCCTCCCGCCCGGGTTCGCGCAGGTGGACATGCATGTCCACCAGGCCGGGAAAGACATACTGGCCGTTAATGTCGATGACTTCGGCCTTGGGGTTGTCTATCTTGGCCTCCAGCCCTGCGATCCGGCCGTCCTCGATCAGGATGTCCAGAACCTCGTCCCGGTGGTTCTGGGGGTCGATCACCCGGCCGCCTTTGATAATAATTCTTAATTCTGAATTATGAATTCTGGAATTGCTCATTGTTATGCCTCCTTCTTTATGGCTTCGGCCAGGGGTGCATCGCCGCCCGACAGCAAGTAGAGCACCGCCATCCTGACGGCCACCCCGTTGGTCACCTGGTCCAGTATCACCGAACGTTCACCGTCGGCCACATCAGGGTCTATCTCTATGCCCCGGTTCATCGGCCCGGGGTGCATGATGGTCACATCCCCCTTGGCCTTGGCCATCCGTTCCTTGTCCAAACAGAAGTGCAGTGAATATTCCCGCAGCGAAGGCAGCAGGCCCTTCTTCTGTCTCTCCAGCTGAAGGCGGAGGACGTTGATGACGTCAGCCTGGGGGATGGCCTCATCCAGGTTGTAATACACCTTGACCCCCAGCTGTTCGATCCCGATTGGGATCAGGGTGGATGGACCGCATACCGAGACCTGGGCCCCCAGCTTCAGCAGTCCGTTGATGTTGGAGCGGGCCACCCGGGAATGGGTAACGTCGCCCACTATCAGCACCTTCAGCCCCTCGAAACCGCCGCGTTTTTCCTTGATGGTGAACATGTCCAGCAGGCCCTGGGTGGGGTGGGCGTGCTGTCCGTCGCCGGCGTTGATCACTCCGGCCTTGATGCGGCTGGCCAGAAAATGCGGGGCGCCCGAGGAGGCGTGCCGCATCACCACCAGATCGATCTTCATGGCCTCCAGGTTGCGGGCGGTATCCAGCAGGGTCTCCCCTTTTTGGACGGCTGAGGTCTTGGGCGAAATGTTGACGGTGTCGGCCATCAGCCGTTTGGCGGCCATGTCGAAGGAGGCCGAGGTGCGGGTGGAGGGTTCGAAGAACATATTGACGATGGTCTTGCCCCTGAGGATGGGCACCTTCTTGATGGGCCGGTTGAGCACCTCCCGGAAGCTTTTGGCGGTGTCCAGGATCATGTTCATCTCCTCGGCCGAAAGCGATTCCAGGTCCAGCAGGTCCTTTTTATTCCACTTCATCGCTCAGCTCCTTTATGATCACCTTCTCCTCACCGTCCTCCTCCTGGGTGCGGACCGCGATTATCTCCTTGTGCGAGGTGGGGACGTTCTTGCCCACGTAGTTGGCCCTGATGGGCAGCTCCCGGTGGCCCCGGTCTATCAGCACCGCCAGTTCGATGCTCCTGGGACGCCCGAAATCAAGGATCTCGTCTATGGCCGCCCGGACCGTGCGCCCGGTATATAATACATCGTCCACCAAGATCACTGTCTTGCCGGTGACGTCCAGGTGCAGGTCGGTCTGATTGACCACCGGCTGGTGGGCGATGGTCTGCAGGTCATCCCGGTAGAAGGTGATGTCGATGGCCCCGTAGGGGATCTCCACTTTTTCGATGTCGCTTATCAGCTTGGCTATCCGCTTGCCCAGGGTGTCGCCCCGCCGCTTGATGCCGATGATGATCAGGTCCTTGGTGCCCATATTCTGCTCCACGATCTCATGGGCGATCCTGACCATGGCCCGTTCCACCTGCTTGGCGTCCATTATGACTGCTTTCTGTTTGGTCATACTGCCTCCGTATATATTATTGATATTTTGTCCATTTAACAGGATATACCGAACACGGATTACACAGATTTTTTACTGATTGCACAGATAATTTTACAGATTTTATTCGTGCTGTTTTCTTTTCGCCAGAACAGCGTTTATCATGCCTCTTCGTCATTACGAGGCTTGCTTTCTGCAATGCAGACGAAGTAATCTCCGAACCGTATACCTTTTTATAAGCCTGACAGAGATCGCTTCGGATGCTGAATAAGAGCCGTCTCGCGATGACACTGCATAAGTTGCTAATAGTCCTATAGGATAGCATATCAGCCAAAAGGCCAAAGTCTTGATGTGCCCTGAAAATGATCGACAAACAGGCATAAAAAAACCTCCATCCCTGTCATCCAGGGCTGGAGGCTGAAAATTCTTTTGGGATTTTCATAAATAATTCCTTTCTGACCTCACGGGATCAGTTTAAAGGGTAAGCTTAATCTATGGTGTAATGATACATCATTTCCGGATAAAAGTCAAGGGGTAAAAGCGACAGGGGTAAAAGCGATACGGTACGTGCAAAAAGAAGGCCGGTTACTAAACCGGCCTTTGTTGTTTGAATAACGAGTTTTGGGTTGGTTATTTCAATATCACCATTTTCTTGGTGGCGTCAAACTCTCCGGAATTAATGCGGTAGAAATAAACGCCATTGGACACTTTTTTGCCTTGCGTATCCTTGCCGTCCCAGTTGACGCTGTATACGCCCGGCTGTTGGTAAGCGTCCACGATGGTCTTTACCGCCTGCCCCAAAGTATTGTAAACCTTAAATGTGGTCTTGCCAGATTGGGCTAATTGATACCTGAAAGTGGTTTGGCCCCTGGCGGGATTGGGCGAATTCGGCATAAGTTCATAATGGTAAGGAACCGGTTTGGTTTCGCTTAAAGCAGCCTGTGCCCCGCCATCCTTGGCGTTGTCGCAGTCCTTCTCGTATTCCTCGATGGATAAAATCGCACAGACGGCATATTCGCCCTTCTGCTTGTCTATTGTGATGTCAATCTGCCCGTCGCTGTAAAGTTTGGGCATCAGCCAGCGTTTGAACTCGACCTTTTCCTCGGGCTTGAGGTTGGCCACATCGAACTGCTGGCCGTCAATCTTCATCTTCTGCTGAATGCGGTCATAAGATTCGTGGTAGTACACGGCCTTCAACATGTAGGTCCTGGATGGATCAAGCCCGGAGAAAGAGTATTTAAGCTGGTTGGGATGGTAATCAACCGTCAAGTCCGGGGTTTGGCCGTAGGTTAAAGTTCCCGCTTTCTGAGTGGTGTAAACCGCGGCTTCCTCGGTGCCAAGATCGGCGTAGTAATAGGGCACCGGCTCGATTGATTGGGCATAGATTTTTACCGGTTTTTGAATGATGGCTTTGGCGTCCGGCAAGTCTTCGGTCCAAAGTATATACAGCTTGGATTTGGGCCATAATTGTCTGACGCAAGCCGATGGATATTTTGACAACCCGCCGGAAGCGTAGGAAATATTCCGTTCGTATTGCGTCCAGCCG